>DAPKRP010001025.1:0-10029 GCA_031800515.1 Polyangiaceae bacterium LLY-WYZ-14_1
GGGACGTCGGCCCGGAGCGGGTGGCGGCGGTGCTCTGGCGGGCCCGCTGGCTGGTGGCGCCCATCGCGATCCTGGAGGTCGCCTGGGTCTCGATGGACGTGCTGGCGCTCCGGATCCTGTTCGGCGCGGACCGGGCGTCCCGGGTGCCCCTGTCCGCGTGGCTGCGTTCCGGGATGGTCGCCTACGGCTGGATGATCCTGCTCCCCGCGGGCCGAGCCGGCGGCGAGATCGCCCGAGCCGCCGAGCTCGCCCCCCACGTGGGAGGCACCCGGGCCGCCGCCGGCGCCGCCCACCTCCAGTCGGTGACGATGATGGCCAACAGCCTCATCTCCGTGCCCTGTTACCTGGCGGCGGCGGCCCGCGTAGGCCCCTTCGAGCCCCTGTCCCTGCTCATCGCGGGGAACGGCCTGGTCACCGCCTTCATCGGCGGCATCGTGATGTTCGGCGCGCGCAACTCCCGCATCGGCGCCTGGTTGGGCGCCCGCTTCAACTGGCTCGCCCGCCACGGCGACAGCTTGGACGACGCCCTCCGGCAGCATCACGGCTTTCCCCTGGTACCGGTGCTGCTCACGACGGGGGGTCGGGTGCTGCAGACCGTCCAGTACGGGCTGGTGCTCGTCGCCGTCGGGGCGACGCTGACGCTCCCGAACGCCCTCGTCGCCGAGGGGATCCACCTGGTCGCCGCCGGCGTCGGGGACATGGTCCCGAATCAGGCGGGGGTCTCCGAGGGGACCTACCGACTCTTCGCCGGCGCTCTGGGCCTGGGGGAAGAACCCGCCCGCGCCTTGTCCATCGCCCTGGTGATCCGGGCGGTCCAGTTTTCCCTGGGGGCCGTCGCCCTTGGCGTCGGGGCGGCCTGGTCCCGCCGGACGGACGGTCGGGCCTCGGGTCGCGGACGCCTCTCCGAGGCCACGAAAGAGTGACCCGAGCCTACCGTGGGGGGCGTATGTCCGAGCTGCTCCGCCGCATCGCCCAAGCCCAGGACCGACGGCCCTGGCCGTTCCTGCTGGGGGGCTTGCTCCTCGCCGCCGGATCCGTCCCGTGGGTCCTCGGCCTGACCTTGGACGGGGACTTCGAGGCGCTGCTTCCGGACCACGCCCGGAGCGTCCAGGATCTGCGGACCATCCGGAGGCGCTTCGACCAGAGCGCCACCCTCACCGTCGCCGTCCGGGGCGGGGGCCGCGGCGGGGACGGGGACGCCGCGCGGCATCGCTTCGTCGAGGACCTGGTGCCGAAGCTCCGGGCGCTGGACGGGGTCGTCGGCGTCGACTGGAATCTCTCCCCGTTCATCGATTTCGTCGAGGAGCATCGGGCGCTTTACGCCGATCTCGACGACCTGGAGCGCTTCCGGGACGACCTGGAAGAACGCATCAACTTCGAGAAGAGTCGACGGAGCCCGTTCTTCCTGGACCTCGGCGTCGAGCCCCCGCCCACCGTCGACGAGATCGTCGACCGGCTCGAGGCGGACGCGGAGGAAGCCCGGCAAGAGCTCGACCGCTTCCCGGATGGCTTCTTCGACCATCCGGAGCGGCCGGTGACCCTGATCTTCCTCCGGGTGGGCTTCCCCGGCAGCGAGGCCGAGCGGGTGGACCGGCTCTGGGCCGCGGTGCAGCGGGAAGCGGAGGCCCTGGGGCCGGACGGCTACGTCGAGGGGCTCGCCATCGAAGGGGGCGGCGACCTTCTCGACGTTCGGAAGGAGCATGGGGCGCTTCTCTCCGCCGCCGTCGCGGCGAGCGCGTTGACCATCTCCCTGGTGCTGCTGGCCCTGGTCGCCTACTTCCGGCGTTTTCGGGCGATCCCCCTGCTGGCGTTCGGGCTCACCCCGCCGATCCTGCTGACCTTCGCCTTCGCCGAGCTGACCGTAGGCTCTCTGAACGCGTCGAGCGCGTTCCTGAACAGCATCGTCATCGGCAACGGGATCAACCCGAACCTGATCTTCCTGGCCCGCTTCTTCGAAGCCCGACGCCGGGAGGCGGATGGGGCGCCAGCCCTCGAGGTCGCCCACCTGGGCACCTGGCGGGGGACCTTGACCGCCTCCGGGGCCGCCGCCCTGGCGTATGCATCCCTCATCGTCACCGACTACCGGGGGTTTCGGGACTTCGGGATCATCGGGGGCTTTGGGATGGTGGCCTGCTGGCTCGGCGCCTACCTATTCCTTCCCGCCCTGGTCGTCGCCTTCGAGCGGCTCCGGCCCCTGCGCTTCGCCCAGGATGCCGGCGGCGGTCACCGGTCCACCCTGCCCCGCTGGTTCGCCTCCATGGCGGTGGGCCGGCCCCGGGGGGTGCTGGCGGGCGCGGGCCTGATCTCGGCGATCACCCTGGGGCTGGTCGTCTGGGCCGTCGCCCAGGACCCGATGGAGTACGACTTCCGGAACCTCCAGGCGGCCCGGGACGACGACAGCATGGTCGACCGGGTCAACCGGCTGGTGGGCGAGGTGGTCGACGAGACGACCAGCGGAAGCGCCCTGGCCGTGCTGATGCCGACGCCGGAGGACGCCCGCCAGGTTCAGGACCAGATGCAGGAGGCCCGGGAGTCCCGGGAGGAATCCGCCGGCCCGGCGGCCTACGGCGCGGTTCGGAGCATGTTCGACTTCCTCCCCGAAGAGCAGGAGGACAAGGTCCCGACGCTGGAAGAGATCCGAGCGCTCCTCCTCGACGCCCGTCGCTTCGCGGAGCCCGACGTTCGGGAGCGCATCGACCAGGAGCTCCCGCCGGAGGAGATCGAACCGGTCCAACCGGGGGAGCTCCCCGGGGCCGTGCTCCGGCCCTTCGTCGAAAAGGACGGAACCCGAGGGCGGCTGCTCTACGTCGAGCACCACCCGGAGGCCAATGGCTGGGACGGCAAGACCATGTTCGCCTGGGCGGACGCCGCCCGCTCCGTGCGGGCTCCGAGCGACGGGAGCGCGCCGCCGGTCGCCGGCAACGCGGTCACCTTCGGGGATGTGATGGCGGCGATCCTGGTCGACGCCCCGAAGGCCATCGGCGTGGCCTTTCTGGCGACGGTGCTCCTGGTCCTGGGGACCTTCCGCGAAGGACGGCACCGCTGGCTTACCCTGGGGGCGCTGTTGACCGGGATCCTCTGGATGGCCGGCCTGATGGCGGCCCTGCAGATCAAACTGAACTTCCTGAACCTGGTCGCCTTCCCCATCACCTTCGGCAACGGCGTGGACTATGGCGTCAACGTCATGCGCCGCTACGCCGACGAGCGGGAGGAGCGCGGGCCCGACCCTGGGGCGGTGCGGGCCGCCGTCGAAGGCACGGGAGGCGCGGTGGCGCTCTGCAGCCTGACGACGATCATCGGCTACCTGTCACTGTACACCAGTCCAGTCCAAGCCCTCAACAGCTTCGGGGAGGCGATGGCGATCAGCGAGGTGACCTGCCTCGCCGCCGCCCTGTTGATCCTGCCGGCCGCCCTCGAGCTCCTGGACCGGCGGGGCCGCCGAAAGGCCGGCGGCGCGCGGGGCCGCTGAGGCCACCGCGGCACCCCCGGGAACGACCCCCTTCCGTCCCGGGCAAAGGCTTGGTAGCGATCTCGTGGATCTGCGGTCCCCTATCCGGTCCGACTTCTGGCAGGATGGGTCGCCTGGAGAGTGAGTGGTTTCGTGAAGGCGCGCGCCCGCGGCCGGGCGCCGAACGGCTCGCGGGCGCGCGCGCACACGTGGAGGATGGATCGGTGATGATGAATCGAATGGCTTATGGCCTGGCCCGGGCCGGATGGGTGGTGCTCGCCCTTGGGACCCTGCTGGTCGGCGGGGTCGGTTGCGGGGACGATGGCGGGATACCCTTCGACGGGGGGCCGATGGTCAACCTGGACGGCGACTCCGACATCGAAGAGATCCACGTCGCCGTCTTCGGACGAACCTTCGACGAGGGCGCCCGCGGGCTGTCCGCGAGCGATCCCTTCAGCTCGATCACGGAAGCGTTGGAGCTGCGTCGAACGACGGCGTTCTATTCCAGCGCGGATACCATCGTCGTGGGCACCGGCATCCTGTCCGGCTCCGGCGAGACCTTCCCCATCAACGTCCCCCGGGGCGTGACCGTGCGGGGCGGCAGCGGCACCATCGACGCGGCCCGCATCCAGCTCGGGGCCAGTCCGGAGCCCGCCTTCCGACTGGGCTCTGGTTCGACCCTCGCGAACATGCAGATCGAGGTCTCCGCCGAGGACCCAAGCTGCGCCGACGAGTTCTATCACGTGCTCGTCGACACCGGCGAGGCGGGCTTCGAGCAGGTCACCATCCGGGACGTGATCTTCGAAGGCGGCACGCCCTGCCATTCCCAGATCGGGATCGGCCCCCGGGCGTCCATCCGGATCGAAGGTCGGACCGCCTTCAACCTGGCGAACCGGGCGACGGCGATCCGCAGCCTGGAGAACACCGTCGACACCACCATCGAGGTCGTCGGGGACAGCCGGGGCAACTGCACCGGCGTCGGCGTCCTCGAAGTCGGGCCCGACCAGCCCGGCATGTTCTTCCGCGGGCGGAACATCGTGTCCCTGGACAGCATGTGCTTCCGTCCCGGGGTCGATGAAGGCTGGCAGCCGGGGCAGGACTCAGAGCCGCGCACGGCGATCCAGATCCGTGGCCCGATCGATGCGACCTTCGCCGGCATCGAGATCGACAGCTCGAACGGGACCGACAACGGGACCTTCTTCGCCAACGGCATCCAGCATCTGCCGGAAGCGCCCCTGCCGACCACGGCCGTCACCCGGATCATCGATTCCGACATCGAGACCACGGAGAGCTGCATCGACGTGAACGGCGGGACCATCGAGGTCGATGGTCGCGACCCGGGGGCCAGCCGGGACTACGGCAGCGAGCTGACCCGCTGCAACCACGGGATCCTCCGTCGCCGGGGCGACCTGAAGGTGCGAAACACCCGCATGACCCAGCACCCCCTGAGCGGCGTGCTCGCCGTCGGGCCTGCCGAGGGCAGCATCGACCTCGGCACCGAGGACGACCTGGGGAACAACACCTTCTTGAACCAGACGCCCAACGGAGAAGAAGGCGACCTCGCCGTCGACTTCGACGACTCCGTCGACCCGCCGGAGCTCACCACGGTGCAGGCGTTCGGCAACGTCTGGACCTTCCAGGTCGGCGACCAGGTCATCTGCCGGGGCGCCCAGCAGCAGGAGACCTTCAACATCGACAGCCGCCAGCCCGGCGTCGACGTCGTCTACAACCAGGGCGACACCCGGCAGGTCTGCCCGGGCTACCAGCCGACCGGCGAAGAAGACGACGACTGAGCCTCTCCCCGCCCCCCGCCGCCTTCGGGCCCGGCTCCTCGGAAGGGGTCGGGCCCGAAGGCGTTCCTGGGGCACCCGCCGCCCAGCGTCGTTCCCTACTGCGCGGTGAAGTTGGCGCCGTTGCAGGCGACGAAGGGCGCGGCGTAGATACCAGGGGTCGCCGTGTCCGGCGCCCGGGGATCCACGGGGATGCCGGCACCATCCGTCACCGGCGACTCGATGAGGGAGTAGGGCACTACTTCCCGACACTGCCCGAACTGCCCGACGCAGCCGTAGTGCCGCACGAACATCCGCTGGCTTTCTTCGATGCACTCCCGGCTTTCGTCACCGCATTCCCGGCGGTCCCGCCCGGCGTCGATGCACGCCTGCTGTTCCTGAGCGCATTCGATGATCACGTCGCTGCCGCAGCCGATGTCCGGAACGCAGCGGTAGGATTCCGGGACCGCGACGGTCACGCTGGCACCGTCGATGTCGACGCGCCGCGTCGCCGGAGTGAAGACGCAGGCCTCTTCCAGGCCGCAGTTGATCGGGCCGCAGACCCAGGCGGTGACCGGACCCGCGTCGGGCATCATCGGATCCATCCCGCCGTCACCGTCGTCGCTGCAGCCGGAGAGAGGTCCGAAGGCGACCGGAGCCAGGGTCAGAACGGCGGCGGCGACGGCGCCGGGGGAGAGGCGAAGCAGAAAGCGGTCGAAAGCGTTCATCGTCATTCCGTGGGGAAACCGCGCCAAACTACCCCAGGCCGGTCCCCTGGGAAAGGATGCTTTGCCTTCCCCGGGACCGGCCCTTTGGTCTAAGGTGCTCCGCCATGCGATCGACGCGCTTCCACTTACTTGGCCGGGACCTGGCGCCCGGGCTTCAGGCCCGGCCCCCGCTGATGTCGTTCCGGGGCCTCTCCCTCGTTCTGTTGACGACCCTCGCCGGACCTGGCTGCAGCGATGGCGGCGGCGGCAACGACGAAGAGCCCGACGCGGGGCCCGTCGACTTCGCCGCCTGCGACCCCGGGGGGTTCGTGTGCACGGATGACGGCGACTGCTGTAGCCGCATCTGCCAGGACGATGGGACCTGCCTGGCGACCTGCGAGTTCAGCGGCCAGTGCGACACCGGATGCTGCGCGCCGACAGGGGAACCGGGCAGCCCGCGAACCTGCCAGCCCCTCGACGTCTGTACCGACGACACCCAGGCAACGGCCTGTGACCTCGTGGCCCAGCAGACCTGTCGTTATGCCCGGCGGGACTACGTGGGGGCGGTGCCGGGATGCGAATCGAACCTGGCCTGGGGCCCCGAAGAGGCGGCGGTCTGCGAGACCGAGTGGCGGGCGGCCTGCTGTGGCGCCCTCGATGATTGCGATAGCGCGCCGACGGTGGCCACGGCCGAGCAGGTGGCGACCTGCATCCGGGATCTCATCGAGATGCCCTGCCCCCCGGATGACGGTGGCGCGCAGATCGCCGCCCCCTGCGTCGCCGACTGCTACGTCGAAAGCCGCTGCGTGAACCCCTGCGAGACCTGCGTGTTCGGGATGGGGACGCTCCAGGACACCACCGGAGGCGATGCGCGCTGCGTGATCGCAAGCGGACCGATTCGGCCAAACTGGAGCCTGCCCCCGTCCTGCGAGGCGGTCTTCGCGGACCCCGAGCCGCCCATGGACCCCGGGCCCGGCTAACCCCGACCGGCTGATCCCGACCGCGAGGGCGACGGCGACGCACGTTCGCGCCACCGCCGTCGGAGATCACCCCGGGTCCGGCTGGCTGCCGACCGGCGGGTGGCCGGTGGGGAGGCCCGCCGGCGCGGACGTCCGGGACGGCCCGGGGGCGCCGGCGGCCGGGCTCTCCTCGCTGGCGTCGCTGGGCTCGTCGGCGCCATCGCCATCGACGTCGGCGCCCCCACCGTCGGCCGTCTCGGTCTCTTCCGAGCTGGCCGGGCGGCTTTCCGCGACCCGGTCTTCGGGACGCTCCACCGGGTCGAGGCTCAGGATGAGTCGGGCGTCGTCTTCCACCTGGACGCCGACGTTGCGCAGCAGGCTGGTCCAGCCACCGGTGACGCCGGAGCGACCATAGAACCAGGTGCTCGTCTCGCTTTCGACTCGGGCGAGGTCGAGTCGGCCGAGCTCACCCCCCGCTTCGTCCCGATAGACCAGGGAGAGGACGTCCTGGGGGTCCCCCGCCCGCTCGTCGGCGTCCAGGTCGGCCCCGGGGGCCGCATCCTTCGCCAGGTAATCCTGGACGCGGAGCCGCTTCACCCGGCTCATGAAGTTGTCGAAGAGCTCGTTTCGCCGGTCCGGCTCGTCCGCAGCGACCCATTGGGCCTTGTCCTGATCCAGCCGGTTTCGCTGGAGCAACCGTTCCTGCTGGTCGCCGATCTCCAGGGTCAGCGATGCCACCTCGGCCCAGTCGAAGGTCTGGTAGTCCCTTTGGATCATCCGGAACTCGGCCGACTGCAGGTCCCGGAGGGCATCCGCCGCAAGGAGGTAGACCGCGTCCTTACCCCGAGGCTTCGCGTAGCGGTCTCCGGCGCCCGTGGTCGTCGAGCCCAGCTCGAAGGTCCGCTCCTCGCCACTGCAGACCAGGGTCAACGTGCCCTGGGGATCATCCAGCTCGATCTCTTCGAGCAGCTCGGGTTTCGGCGTCCCGAGGGAGCGAACCGCCCGCAAGGGGGCGATCTGCTCGAGGAGCTCGCTGACGCTCTCGGATCCCAGGAAGCGTTTGGGCGGGTCCTCGGCGGCCACCAGCTCGGACTTCGACGCGTCCTTCGCGGCGACATCCCCGGCGCCTGCCTCTTCCTCGGCCCCCTCGGCGGTAGCGGGTTCGGAGGTCCCGCCCTGCCCTTCCTCGGAACCTTCGTCGGCGCGCTTCCTCTCGTAGCGCGTGACGGTGAATCGGTAGGCCGGATCCTCGCCGGACCGGTCGATGTCGAGCCGCACCCGCTTCTGCCGGTCCGCTTCGAAGAGCTCGACGGCGGTGACCCGGGAGGGCTCGCAGTCGACCAGGGTGACCGCGTCGGCGGCGACCTCGGGGGCGTCCCGCTCGGCCCACACGCGATAGGCGAGAACCAGTCCAGCGACGGCCAGAATCCCGTGGACAAGCAGACTCTTCACGACGACTTCTCCTCTTTCCGCGCCCCGACCCGCTGACTGCGCCGGCGCCGGGAGACCCAGACCCCCAGGCCCAGGATCGGCAGCGGCACGCCGAAGCTCGTCCCATAGAAGAGCAGAGCATCCTCTTCCTTTCGGAACTGAACGCGGACGTCTTCTTCGCTGGTCGTGTCGCCGATGATCTGCTCTTCCCCGAGGAACCAGTTCAAGATGTCCCCGGTGACGTAGCCGTTCGCGAAGGGCAACCGCATCAGCTGGTCCGTCATGAACTCGCCGTCGGCGATGATGACCGCCCGCCCCTCTTCCCCGTCGGGATTGGGCACGGTGACCACCGCCATCAGATTCAGGGTCTCCGCGGGCTCCGCGTCCCGGTCCCGCTCGTGGTCCCCATCCTGATCGAGCCAGAACTGGCCTCCGCTCCGAACCGGGAAGGAAACGTCGACCCCGTCCACCCGGCCTTCCCCCTGGTACTCAGCGAGGGCCCCGCCCCCGAGGAAGACGGTGACGAGCTGGGAAGAGTTTCGGCTGGCGATGGTGACCGTCGGATGACTCGAATAGCGGTTCGTGAAGACGTTGGCCCGGTCCGCGGTGGTCCGGGTGCGGGGGAAGAAGCTCTCCTCGCTGTGGGCGATGCCCTGCCGCAGCTCGACACCCAGCGCCTGGAGCAAGGGAGCGAGGCCGTGGTCGACATCCGGGTCGACGAAGATGGCGAGGCGCCCGCCGGCCTTGACGTAGGAGAGCAAGGCATCCGCCTCTTCCGGGAGGAAAGGCTGGCGCGGCCCGAGCACCATCACCGCCGGGGTCTCCGGGTCGACCCGAGTGGCGAGGCCGTCGTCGATGCCGAGGTCCTTCTTGTCGACGTTGGCTCGCTCGAAGGCGGCTTCCAGGTTGTCGACCGTCTCCCCGGCGGCGGTCCCGGCGTTCCGATCGTTGCGTTCCTGGTGCCCGGTGGTGAAGGCGATCTCCCGGGGTCGGCGGACCAGCTTCGCGAAGGCCTGCTGGAACTTCCCGTCGAGGGTCTTCAGCCGGGAGCGAGCGGCCTCGAGCTCGGTCCCGATCTCGAAGGATTCGGCCTGGCGGTTGTCCTCGGGTCCCCGAAGCAGCAGCACGAAGCCGTTGCCGCGGATCCGATGATCCCGGGCCAGGCTCGGCGACAGGGCGTGGTCTTGGAAGGCGAGGTTCAGCTGGTCGTTTTCGCCGGCGATCGCCTCGAAGTAGGGCTCGATCTTCTGCCGGACCTCGTTGACCTCGGGATAGAACGCGATGACGTCGAGGGGCTCGCCCAGATTGCGAACCATCGCCAGGGTAGCGTCGCTCGGACGGGTGGTCTTCAGGTAGGACAGGTCCCGCCGGACATCCCGCTCGCTGGCGACGTAGTTCATCGAGGTCAGGAACACCAGCGCGAGAGCCAGGCTGACGCCGCCCAAACCCGCGGACCGGATCCGCCGGAGCTCGATGGCTTCGGCGAGGGGCATGCGCCGGTAGGCGAGCTCCATGAACAGAAGCGCCGTCCCGGCGACCACGAAGAGGGTACTGGCGATGACCCGGAGGCCGCCCTGGGCGTCCGAGGCGGGCTCGTCGTCCACCCCGAAGAGGGCGAGCCCCGCGTCCGTCGACAAGCCGTAGACGGCGAGGCCGAGCACCACGCAGCCGGTCGCGACCAGCAGGTCCGTCTCGGCGGTCCGGGCGGCGCCGGG
>DAPKRP010001026.1:0-2799 GCA_031800515.1 Polyangiaceae bacterium LLY-WYZ-14_1
CGCCGGGGCCGCCCCCGCGCGCTCGACCATCTGGCGCAGCCCGCTCTCGAGGGAGCCGACCTCCTGGTCGAGCCCCCGACGCTCCTCGCCGAGGTCCTCGATCTCCCGGTCGAGCCGATCGAGCTCCGCCCGCAGGTCTTCGAGGCGCACGTCCTGAACGGCGTCGAGGAGGGGCTCCGGGTCGGCGCCGTCCGCCGCTTCCGCCAGGGCCCGAAGGTGGTCCCGGCGCTCCCCGGTCAGACGCCGGGCCTGCTCGGCGCGGTCCTCGGCCTCGAGGAGGGCGGCCCGGTCGGCCACCCGCGCCTCGGCGAACAGGGCACCGAGCTCGTCCTCCGCGAGACGGGCGGCGTCTTCGAAGCGCACCGCCTCGGCGGTCTGCCGGTCGAGCTCGGCGTCGAGGGCAGCGCGGTCGTCGGCCTGCTTCCGGGCGTCCCGAGCGGCGGCGAGGAGCGCCCGGGCCTGGGCCTCCGGTGGCTCCCCCTCGGTGAGGGGATAGCCGACCCTCCGGGCCAGCGCCCGGAGCGCCTGGTCGAAGCCGGCGAGCTCCGCGTCCCTTTCCGCGAGGGCCTGCCGCTGGCCGCGGAGCTCGTCCCCCCGATGGACCAGCTCGCCGGCACGGTCGAGGCGGTCGATGGCATCCGCCGGAACCGTCGCCGGCCCGCAGCCGAGGGAAGCGACGGCCGCCCCCCAGGCGCCGCGCCATTCCTCGAGGCGGGCTTCGACCTCCCGGAGGGCCTGGGCCGCTTCCTCCCGGCGGGCTTCCAGGGCGACGACCGCCGCCCGCTCCGCTTCCCGGGCGCCTCGAGCCTCCTCGAGGGCAGCGCGACGCCGCCGGGCCGCCTCCACCAGTCCCGAAAGGCCGAGGGGCCAGGCTTCCTCGGCGTCGTGGTCCCCATCGAGGGCGGCCCGGAGCCCGGCGGCCCGCGCCTCGACCTCCTGGGCGAGGGCGGCGGCCTCTCGAGCGAGCCGCTCCCGGGCTTCCACCGCCTCGACTAGCCGGGCGTGGATCCCGAGCCAGCGGGCCATCGCCTCCGGATCCCCGGCGGGGACCCCGATGCCCTCCCAGGCCCTGCGCCAGGCCTCATCGGCCGCCGCCTCCCGGCGACGGACCTGCTCCCGGCCGCGGGCGTGGAGATCGATCCGCCCGGCGAGACGCCGTCGCTCCGCCTCGAGGGCGGCGAGCTTCTCCACCCGGCTGGTCTCCCGGCGGAGGCGATCGGCGACCTCGTCGGCGCGCCGGATCTTGTCGCCGACGGAGGCGACGGCGGCGACGGTCTCCCGGCCCGAGGCGTTGCCCGCGTCCACCAGGAACCGGAGTCGGTCGAAGGCATCGTCCCGCTTGCTCCGTTCGGCGAAGAGCGCTTCCTCGCTGGGCGGCTCCCCGGCCCCGAGAAGTCCCGCCCGTTCGCTCTCGACCCGGTCGAGCTCCGCCTGCAGGCCGGCGAGCTCCCGGTCTTCCCGGGCGAGCTCGCTGGCGGCGGCGGCCGCCTCCCGTCGGCGCGTGTCGACCTCGACGGCGGAAGGGACGGCGAGGCGGGCCAGCGCGCGGGCCGCCGCCACCTCGCCCTCGGGGCCGGGGGTCGGTCGTCCGAGCTCCCGAAGGGCCTGGGCCAACGGCGCATCCCAGCGGTCCCGCTCCGCCTCGAGCTCGGCGAGGCGGAGGCTCGGGAGGGGTCCGGCGCCAAGCTCGTCGAGGGCCCGGGCGAGGGGTTCCGGATCCGGTGGCTCCGGCGCCTCCGCGAGGGCGGTGGACCGGCGGCGGAGATCGTCTTCGAGGCGATGGGCCTCGCGCCGGTGCTGGTCGAGCTCCCGGAGGAGCCCGTCCCCCTGGGCGGCGAGGCGTTTGATGCGGGGCCGGTCGGCGACCGCCTGTCGAAGCCGTTCCATCGGGTCGTCCCCGGCGACGCCGAGGCGGGCGAGCTCGGCGGCGAGACGCCGTTCCCCCTCCGCGACGACGGCGGCGAGGCCCGGGCGCTCCTCCCGGGCGCGGCCGGCGGTGGCCAGCCGTTCCTGCAGCCCGTCGAGGTCCCCCTGGGACAGGGTCGACAGGGGCCCCGGGGCGGGGAGCTCCGAGCGTCGTTCCCGCAGCCGCTCCGCCTCGCCGCGCCGAAGGCGGGCGTTCCGCCGGGCATCGTCGAGGCGCTCTTCGATCCCCAGGCGCCGGCTCCGGGTGTCCGCGGGCAGCTCCGGCACGGCACCGAGCTCGGCGAGGCTGGCCCGTACCCCGGCGAGGCGCCGGGCGTGGGGAAAGGCTTCCTTGAGCCGCGCCTTCTCCGCCCGTTCCGCGGAGAGCGTCTGGAGTCGGTCGAGCACCCGGCCGCGCTCCCGCTGGACCTCTTCGAGGCGGGCCCGCTGCTCCGCGACGACCTCCGCCCCGAGCTCCGACTCCCGCACCCGGCGGACGGCGTCCTGCAGGGCATCGAGGGCGGCGGGGATGCGGGCCTTCTTGGCCCGGGCCCGAAAAAGGGCGTCCTTCTCCTCCCGGAGCTCGGCGAGCAGGGCGTGGATCCCGCGGCCACCGAGGGCCGCCTCGTAGAGGCTCTCGCCGACGTCTCCCCGGCCGGCGAGGAGCGCCTCGGCACCGCGGCGCAGCGTCTCGTGGTCCAGGCCGAACATGGACCGGAACACCTCCTCCCCGGCGCCGCCGAGCAGGGTCGTCATCACGTCCTCGGGGACGGGGGTGCCGTCCGGGGTCAGCAGGGTCGCCTTGCGTCCCTTCCGGCGAAGGAGCTCCCGGGCATCGCCATCGGTCCCCAGGGGCTCCGAGGGGGAAGCGTCGGGGGTCGGGGGGCCTTCGGC
>DAPKRP010001027.1:0-5355 GCA_031800515.1 Polyangiaceae bacterium LLY-WYZ-14_1
CGGGCGGCGGCGGCCCGCCGGCAGATGGCCCGCGCCGAGCCAGCGGCGAGCGTCTTCCATCGACCGTTGATCGACCGACCCCTCGACGAGCTCGCGGCGGGCGTCGACGGGGTCTGGTACTGATCTCGTGGTCAGGTCATCCACCGGCCCCGGGGGCGGCGTTGACAAGCACGCTTGCTATCCTGCGGGCGGGGGTGCGATGCAGCACGACCGGAGACGCGACGCGGTGAGGTCGACCCTGGATTCCGAGGACTCGCTGAAGACGACGGTCACCAATCCCCGGCGACCGTTTCCCGTCGACGGCGCTCGGGATGGGAAGGGCACCGGCGACGCCGCGCCGGTGCTCGCCTACTTGCTGGCCCTCCACCCGGATGACCTCCGGGGGCGGCACTACGCCCTCCGGACGGAAGGCCCGATCCGCCTCGGGCGCCATCCCCAGAACGACATCTGCGTCCCGAGCGGGGACGTCTCCCGACGCCACTGCGTCTTCGAACGCCGGAACGGCGAATGGGTGGTCGAAGACTGCGCGTCCACCAACGGCACCCACGTCGACGACGAGCCGGTGGACACGCGGGTGCTCGCGCCAGGCAACCGGCTCACCATCGGCGGGCCGGTGATGATGTTCCTCGCCGGCGAGGGCATGGAGGCGGAGCTCCTCGACGCGCTCCAGAGCCTGAACCACCGGGATGGGCTCACCTCCCTTCCGAACAAGGCCTACTCGGTCCAGGCGCTGGACCAGGCGTGCCTGGCGGCGAACGACTCCGGCACGCCCCTCTCGGTGGCCCTCTTTCGCCTGGACGACCTCGAACACCTCCAGAACGACGAGTCCATCGTCGAGCGCTATCGGCACAGCCGGGTCGGCGTCGACCGGGTCATTCGGGAGGTGGCCGACGTGATGGCGGAGCACGCCCGACCCGACGACGTCTTCGGGAAGTACGACTACGGGGAGTTCCTCTGGGTCATGCCGGAGACCTCGGCGGAGCAAGCGACGGAGCTCGCGGAACGGCTCCGCCGGACGATCGAAGGGCACGCGTTCCAGGCGCGGGGGAAGCGGATCCCCATCACCGTCTCCGCCGGGGTCGTCGGCTACGAATCCGACTGGGACGTCGCCCACGTCCTCGACCAGACGGAGGCCCAGCTCTGGACGGCCCGGCAGCACGGCAACCGCGTCCACGTTCGGACCAAGAGCAACGCCGAAGGAAAGCGGCGTCGGCCCCTGGAAGGCCGCTGGCTTCTGCGAAAGACCCTGGCGGAAGAACGCCCGCCGGCCCTCGTCGCCTTCGAGATCGACCACGAGGCGACCGTCCTCGAAGCCCTGGGCCCCGCGGGCTTCCGCAACTGGCTCTTCGACCTGCAGACCGTGGTCGACCAGCAGCTGGAAGACGGCGAGCTGGTCGGCCGGTGGAAGGACCGCTACGTGCTCGCGACCCGCGGGGACGCGGGGCCCCGGGAGGTCGAGGCCTTCGCCCGACGCGTTCAGTCGGCCTTCCGGGGGTCCGGCCGGGAAACCGGGGACACCGGCGTCGAGCGCGCCGTCCGCTTCGCCATGCTGCAAAGCACGGAGGTCACCGCCTGCGGCGAGCGGGCCCTCGACGAGCTGGTGCGGAAGATCTTGAGCCGCGGCCCCCGGGACACCCTGAGCGGGGGTATCGCCGAACGCCTCCCCCACCCCCTGGCCGTTCCTCATCTGGTCATACCGAACAAGTCCACCTCCATCATGAGGTGCCAGGCCTTCTGCCATGCGATCGAGCTGTACCTGAAGTTTCACGTGGCGCTGACCCTCGGCTGGCTGCGCGCCCAGGGCAGGGCCCTGCCGGCAGAGCCTCTGGTCGAGGTGCTCCGAACCGTCGACCTGACCCAACGCCTCACCCTCGGGGCCTGGCTGTCCCTGGCGCGTCGACTGGCGCGGCTGGTTCCGGCGGAAGCGACGGGCCTGGTGCCACGGGTGGTGACTCCCCTCGGGGCCCGCCGGGGACGCGGCGCCGCCCTGCAGAACCGGCTCGCGGAAGCGGTGAAGCTCCGAAACGAGATCGTCCATGCCGCCGCCGCCCCGACGGAAGAGGGCTACCACCGAGAGGAAACGCAACTCCGGGAAACCTTTGAAGAGCTCAATCGGATCGTCCGGGAGCTCGCCCAGGCGCGCCTGGTCAGCGTCAAGAAGATCGAAAGCGTCGAAGGAGACGACGAAGACGACCCTCGGGTCTTGACCTACACCCTGCGGGAGCATCGCGGCCCGAAGGAACTGTTTCCCTCGCGGCGGGAGACCACGACGGCGTCCCTCCGGACCGGCTGGTGCTACCTGCTGGTGGACGGGGAGAAACCCCTGGGTCTGGCCCCTCTGTTTTGGAGCGGGAACTGCGAGCAATGCCAGCGGGAAGAGCTCTTCGTCGCCGACGAGCTCTGGCGGGGCGCCCTCCGGGGAGACCCGACCCGGCTTCGGGGCATCACGTCGAATCACGCCGTCAAAGTGGAAGCGCCCCTCAGCCGGCGGGAACGGGCGCTCCTGGACGCCTGGGCGGCCCCCCGGGGCGGTCGAGGAAACGGCGGAGCGGAAGGCTCCGAGCTGGCGGGTCCGGATTCGTTGCAGCCCGACGAGACGAGGCGGGACGACCAGCCGGGCATCGACGCCGACGACGGCGAGCCAACCCGCTTTTTCGCCGCCAACGACGCGGACGACTGACCCGCTGGTCCGCTGAGGAATCTTCCGTCAGACCGGGATGGGCGCGAGGTCGGGCGCTTCGACGAAGTCCGCTTCCGTCTTCTGGCGCACCTCGGCGACCTCGTGACCCGGGGCGACCTCCCGAAGGACGAGGCCGTCCGGGGTCACGTCGAAGACCGCCAGGTCCGTGAGGATCCGATTCACGACGTTCTTGCCGGTCAGGGGGAGCCGGCAGGCGTTCAGGATCTTGGGCTCGCCGGCTTTGTTGACGTGGTCCGTCATCACCAGGACCCGCTGGGCGCCGTGGACCAGGTCCATCGCGCCGCCCATGCCCTTCACCATCTTTCCCGGGATCATCCAGTTCGCGAGATCGCCGTTCTTCGCCACCTCCATCGCCCCGAGGATGGCGAGGTCGATGTGCCCCCCTCGGATCATGGCGAAGGAGAGGGCCGAATCGAAGAGGGTCGCCCCGGGAACCCGCGTCACCGTCTGCTTGCCGGCGTTGATCAGGTCGGGGTCTTCCTCGCCCTCGAAGGGAAACGCCCCGACGCCGAGGAGCCCGTTTTCGCTTTGGAGCATCACGTCCATCCCCTCCGGGATGTAGTTCGCCACCATGGTCGGCATGCCGATGCCCAGGTTCACGTAGAACCCATCCTGAAGCTCCCGGGCGGCGCGCTGGGCGATCTGGTCGCGGGTGAGCATAGCGTTATCGGTCCCTTCCTTCAGAGGGTGTCGAGGAATCCCTGGTGAGGGGATCGGGCCGGGGCCGCGTCGTGCGGCGTTCGATCCGCTTTTCGTGGGTGCCGACGAGGACCCGCTGGACGAAGATCCCCGGCGTGTGGACGTTCGCCGGGTCGAGCTCGCCGACCTCGACCAGCTCCTCGACTTCCGCGATGGTCGTCCGGCCCGCCATCGCGCAGAGAGGATTGAAGTTCCGCGCCGTCTCCCGGTAGATGAGGTTGCCGAAGCGGTCCCCTTTCCAGGCCTTGACGATGGCGAACTCCCCGGTGATGGCTCGCTCCATCACGTACGGCTTGCCGTCGAACTCCCGGGTTTCCTTCCCTTCGGCGATCGGGGTCCCGAAGCCCGCAGGGGTGAAGAAGGCCGGGATGCCCGCCCCGCCGGCTCGGAGGCGTTCCGCCAGCGTGCCCTGGGGCACGAGCTCCACGTCGAGCTCACCGGAGAGGAACTGGCGTTCGAACTCCTTGTTTTCGCCCACGTAGGACGACATCATCTTGTCGATCTGCTTCTTTTGGAGCAGCAGGCCGAGCCCGAAGTCGTCGACGCCGCAGTTGTTCGAGACGACGGTGAGCCCCTTGGTCCCCCGGTCGGCGAGCGCCGCGATGCAGAGCTCCGGGATCCCGCAGAGGCCGAAGCCCCCGGCCAGGAGGGTGATGCCATCCGGGATGTCGGCGACGGCCTCCGACGCGCTCGAGACGACCTTGTCCATGGGCCCGGGTCTACACCGGGGCCGGTCGCGGGAACAAGGGCGCGACCATCTCAGTCGAAGACCTTGCCGGGGTTCAATAGGCCCCGGGGGTCGAGGGCGGCTTTGAGGGACCGCATCGCGGTGAGCTCCGCCGGCGAACGGGTGTAGTGGAGGAAGGGTTTCTTGAGCAGCCCGATCCCGTGCTCGGCGCTGATGCTTCCTCCGTGGGCGCGGACCAGGGCGAAGAGCGCGTCGTCCGCCTGGTGGGTGCGGGCGAGGAAGGCGTCGACGGGCAGGTCGTCCGGCTTCATCACGTTGACGTGGAGGTTCCCGTCGCCGATGTGGCCGAACAAGCAGATCTCCCAGTCCGGGTAGCCCTCGGCGAACACGGACTCGAGCTCGGCGACGAAGGACCGAAGGGACGCCAGCGGTAGCGAGACGTCGTTCTTGTGGGGGTGGCCGGTGGCGGCGAGGCTTTCGCTGATGCCCTCCCGGAGTTCCCAGAGCTCCCGTGCCTGGGGACCGGTCTGGGCGAGCACCCCGTCGGTGACCAGCTCGTCGGCGACCACGCCCTCGAGCCAGTCCCCGAGCGCGGCGGCCTCCGCCCCTTCGACCTCGAGGAGCACGTAATGGCTCGCCGGGGCGTCGAACGGTGCGGAGAGGCCCCGGTGACGATGGAGCCGGGCGAGGCACGCATCGGTGAACAGCTCGAAGGCGCTCACCGTGAACGGTCCGCTCCGGGCGCGCTCGAAGAGGGTCAGCACCCCGTCCAGGCTGGGCAGGGCGAAGACCAGCACGTCGAGATGGCCCGGTAGCGGGGCGAGCTTGAGGGTCGCCTCGGTGATGACGCCGAGCACCCCTTCGCTTCCGATGAACAGCTGGCGGAGGTCGATGCCCGTGTTGTCCTTTTCGAGCGCGCCGCCGAGCTCGAGCACGGTCCCGTCCGCCAGCACGACCTCGAGCCCCAGGACCCACTGCCGGGTGAGGCCCCAGCGGATCACCTTCACGCCCCCGGCGTTGGTGGCGATGTTGCCCCCGACCTGGCTCGACCCCTTGGAGGCGAAGTCGACGGGCCAGGTCAGGCCCTGGGCCTCCGCCGCCTGGTGCACGGATTCGGTGACCGCCCCGGCCTGGACCCGGATGGTGCCGCCGACCCGGTCGACGGGGTCGATCCGGCGCATGCGCTCGAGGGAGAGCACCAGCTCTCCTCGTTCCGCGACGGCGCCACCGGCCAGACCCGTCCGCCCCCCCGACGGGACGACCGGGA
>DAPKRP010001028.1:0-3113 GCA_031800515.1 Polyangiaceae bacterium LLY-WYZ-14_1
GTCGCCGTCGTGGAGGGCGCTGCCGAGGTCACCCGGGCGCTCCGGGAAGGCCCCCTGGGTGCGCCATCCCGGATCGGCACGGGCCCCCCCGCCGCCCGCCTGGCCGACCCGTCGGACCTGGCCCCCCACTGACCACGGAGGGCGGCGTCGGCCCGAGGCGGCGTCAGTCCGCGGAGGCGTCGCTGGAGGCCGGCCCGCCGGCCTTGTTCTTGGCGCCGGCCTTCTTCTTGCCCGCGGTCTTCTTGGTGGCCCCCGCCTTCCCGCTCGGGGCCGCGCGCTTCTTGGAGGTCGCCTTCTTCTTCGTGGCGGCCTTTTTCTTGGTCGCGCCGGTCTTCTTCTTCTTGCTCGACGTCTTCTTCTTCTGGGCGGCGACCTTCTTCTTCTTCGTCGGCGCGCGCTCCCGGCGGGCCTGGAGAAGCTCTGCGGCCCGTTCCAGGGTGATCTCTTCCGGTACGTCTCCCGTACGCAGGGAGGCGTGGGTATCCCCGTCGGAGACGTACGGGCCGTAGCGCCCCTTCCGGACGGTGACCTGCTTGCCCGAGACCGGGTCGTCCCCGAGCTCTCGAAGGGGGGCGGCGGCCGCCCCGCGTCCACGACCCCGCTTCGGCTGCGCCAGGATCTCGAGCGCCTTGTCCAGGCCGATGGAGAAGATCTCCTCGTCGCTCCCCAGGCTGCGGCGCTCGCTCCCCTTCTGCAGGTAGGGGCCGAAGCGGCCGTTGTGCACGGTGACCTTTTCCCCGTCCTTCGGGTCGACCCCGACCTCCCGGGGCAGGGACAACAGCTGAAGCGCATCGTCCAGGGTCAGGGTCTCGGGCCGGTGGTAGGACAGGAGCGAGGCGCGCTTGGGCTTTTCCTTGCTGCCTTCCTCCTGTTCCCCGAGCTGGACGTAGGTGCCGAAGCGGCCCGTCCGGACGTAGACCGGGAGCCCGGTCTCCGGATCCCGGCCGAGCTCCTGATCCTGGTTCGCGGTGTCGAGGAGCTCGCCCGCCTTCGCCACCGTCAGCTCGTCCGGGGGCAGGTCTTCCGGGAGCCCCACCCGGTCGTCCTCCCGCTGGAGATACGGGCCGTAGC
Source organism: Polyangiaceae bacterium LLY-WYZ-14_1 (assembly GCA_031800515.1). Lineage (GTDB taxonomy): Bacteria > Myxococcota_A > Polyangia > Polyangiales > DAPKRP01 > DAPKRP01. The sequence continues at coordinate 1,072 of DAPKRP010001028.1, forward strand.
GGCCCACCCGGACGACGATCTGTCGCCCCTGGTCGTCTTCCCCGAGGGGCAGGCTGTTGATCTCCCGGGCGTCGATGGCTTCGAGCTGGGAGCTCACCAGGGCGGCGAGGCCGACGTCCAGGGAGACGGGGCCCTCCCGGTCGATCCGAGCGTCTTCTTCGAGGGCGTTGTGCTGGCTCGAAGGCGGCGTCTCGACCTCGGACGCGGGGCGGCCGGCGTTCTCGTTCGCCGCCGCCGGCGCCTCGCCGAAGTAAAAGCGACGGAGCCAGGGCACGGTGGACGTCGCCCCCCGGGCGATGGCGTCCAGGTCGTCTTCCATCCGGGCGGTGAACTCGTAGTCGACCAGGGACCCGAAGTGCCGCTCCAGCAGGGCGACGACGGCGAAGGCCTTGAACGACGGGACCAAGGCCGAGCCCTTCTTCCAGACGTAGCCCCGGTCCTGGATGGTCGACAGGATCGACGCGTAGGTCGACGGCCGCCCGACCCCGAGCTCTTCCAGCCGCCGCACCAGGGACGCTTCGGTGAAGCGAGCCGGCGGCTGGGTGGTGTGGGACTTCGCCTCGAAGCGCCGGCCGAACAGAGCGTCCCCGACGGCCATCGCCGGGATGTGCTTTTCCCGGTCTTCGAGCTCCGCCGCCGGGTCGTCGCTGCCCTCGACGTAGGCTCGCAAAAAGCCGGGAAAGGTGATCGTGTTGCCCCGGACGCTCAGGGTGACCTTCTTCCCCGAAGGCGTCGTCCCGGTGATCCGCACCTGGAGGCTCTCCCCCCGGGCGTCTTCCATCTGGGAGGCGACGGTGCGTTTCCAGACCAGCTCGTAGAGTCGGGCCTCGTCCGGACCGACCTCCCGGGCGACCTCCGCCGGCTTCCGGAAGTGGTCCCCCGCCGGGCGGATGGCCTCGTGGGCTTCCTGGGCGTTTTTGACCTTCTTCTTGTAGACGCGGGGGCGCGCGGGGACGTAGTCCTTGCCGTACAGGGCTTCGATGTGGCGCCGGGAGGCGTCGAGGGCGGCGTCGGACAGCGTCGTGCTGTCCGTCCGCATGTAGGTGATGTAGCCGTTCTCGTAGAGGCGCTGGGCCGCCTGCATCGCCCGCCGGGCAGCGAAGCCGAGCTTCCGCCCCGCCTCCTGCTGCAGGGTCGAGGTCATGAAGGGCGCCGCCGGCGACCGCTTGTAGGGCTTTCGCTCGACGCTTTCGACGGTGAAGTCGGTCTGGCCGAGCTCGTCGGCGAGCCCCCGGGCCGCCGCCTCGTCGAGGAGCAACGCCTTGCGGGTGAGCTTGCCCTGTTCGTCGAAATCTTTGCCGCTGGCGAGCCGCTCGCCGTCGACCTCGACCACGTCCGCCCCGAAGGCTTCGTCTTTGCCGGTGGCGAGCTCGCCGTCGACGTCCCACCAGGTCGCCGGCCGGAAGCGGATCCGCTCCCGCTCCCGTTCGACGATGATCCGGGTGGCGACGCTCTGGACCCGGCCGGCGCTGAGCTTCGGGAGCACCTTCTTCCAGAGGACCGGGCTCACCTCGTAGCCGTAGAGCCGGTCGAGGATGCGTCGCGCCTCCTGGGCGTCGACGAGATGCCGGTCGATGTCCCGGGGAGCGGCGATGGCCCGTTCGATCGCGGGCTTGGTGATCTCGTGGAAGACCATCCGCTTCACCGGCACCCGGGGCTGGAGCACTTCCAGCAGGTGCCAGGCGATGGACTCCCCTTCCCGGTCTTCGTCCGTGGCGAGGAGAAGCTCGTCCGTTTCCTTCAGCAGCTTCTTCAGCTTGGAGATGTGGGACTTTTTGTCCGGGTCGACGACGTAGAGCGGGGTGAAGTCGTTCTTCACGTCCACCCCCAGCCGAGCCCAGGGCACCTCTTTGTACTTCTGAGGGATGTCCTTGGCGCTCTTCGGAAGGTCCCGGACGTGCCCGATGGAGGACTCGACGATGTATCGGTCCCCGAGGAAGCCCGCGATGGTGCGCGCCTTGGCGGGGGACTCGACGATGACGAGGGATTTGTTGGCTGCCATGGGTCGACGTTCGGGCCGAGCGCCCGGGCGGGGTCGCGGG
>DAPKRP010001029.1:0-10552 GCA_031800515.1 Polyangiaceae bacterium LLY-WYZ-14_1
CGTCGCGGGCAATGCGCCCTTCGTCGCCGAGGGGGACCCTCCGAGTCGAGGGATCGCCGTCGAGCTCTTCCGGGAGGCGATGGGACGGCTGGAGGTGGAGACGCAGGTCCGGCGACGAGAGAGCGCCCAGGATGCCGTCGATGCCGTGGCCCGGGGCGAGGCGGACCTGGCGGTGGGGGCGATATCCATCACCAGCGAGCGCGCGGCGGCGGTCGCCTTCACGCAACCCTGGACCCAGGGCGCTCTCGCCATCGCCGCCCGAGCGGGAGGCGAAACCCTGTGGTCCCGCATCCGTCCCTTCGCCACCCGGACGTTTCTCGGGGGGGTCGGCACCCTGCTCGCCGTGCTCTTCGTCGTCGGCACCCTCTTCTGGATCACGGAGCGCCGGCGCAACCCGGAGCACTTCCCCACGGCCCCCCTGCCGGGGATCGCGAACGGCGTCTGGCTCGCCCTGGTGACGATGACCACCGTCGGCTACGGCGACCGGGTACCGGTGACGGTTCCCGGGCGGTTGGTCGCCTCCGTCTGGATGGTGATCGCGCTGCTGACGGCGTCCTCCCTCACCGCCTTCCTCTCCACCGCCCTGACCCTGTCCCAGATCTCCGCCGGGGAGGTCCGGTCCGCCTCGGACCTCCGAGGCCTCCCCGTCGCCGTCATCGAGGGGACCACCTCCGAGGCCTTCGCCCGGCGGCGGGGCGCTCGCACCGTCCCCGTCGACGACGTGGACGATGCCCTCGCCCGACTGGACGCGGGTCGGGTCGACGCCGTCGTCTTCGACCGGCCGGTGCTGCGCTGGTTTCTCGCCGAACATCCGGAGATGGACGTCGTCCTCTCCGACGCGAGCTACGAGCCGGTGGGTTACGGCTTCGCCATGCCCCACGAGCGGTCCAAGCTACGGCGGGAGCTCAACGTGGCGCTCCTGGACCTCGCGGAAAACGGCGTCGTCGACCGGGTCATCGGCGAGTGGCTGGGCGGCTCGGAGGAGGAGTGATGGATCCCCTCGGGGGCCGGCATGCGGGGCGACCGGATGTTCGGATCCGAGAACCTCGTCCCGACCTCCCCGCCGAGGTAGGCAGCCCTGACGACTTCGAGTAAGGTGCGCCCCGCCCGACACCCCTGACAGACGAGGTCGAGATGGCGAAGGACACGCTCACGGTCACCGATAACCGCACCGGCCAGACCTACGAGCTCCCGGTCGAAAACGGGACCATCAAGGCGATGGATCTCCGCCAGATCAAGGTCTCCGACGACGACTTCGGGATGATGGCCTACGACCCGGCGTTCTCGAACACGGCGTCGACGAAGAGCCGCATCACCTTCATCGATGGCGACAAGGGCATCCTCCGCTATCGGGGCTACCCCATCGACCAGCTCGCCGAGCAGGCCAGCTTCCTCGAGACCGCCTACCTGTTGCTCCACGGGGAGCTTCCGAGCAAGACCACCCTCGAGGAGTTCGTCTACAGCATCACCATCCACACGATGGTGCATGAAAACATCCGGGAGCTCATCGACGCCTTCCGCTACGACGCCCACCCGATGGGCATCCTGACCAGCACCGTCGCGGCCCTGTCGACCTTCTACCCGGATGCCAAGGCGGTGAAGGACCCGGTCTCTCGAAAGCTTCAGACGATCCGGCTCATCGCCAAGATGCCCACCCTGGCGGCCTACGCCTATCGGCACCGACGCGGGCTTCCGTACATCTATCCGGACAACGACCTCAGCTACGCCGGGAACTTCCTGAACATGATGTTCCGGATGACCGAGCGGAAGTACACGCCGAACCCGGTCATCGAAAAGGCGTTGGACACGCTGTTCATCCTTCACGCGGACCACGAGCAGAACTGTTCGGCGAACGCCATGCGGAGCGTCGGCTCGTCGGAGGTCGACCCCTACAGCGCCACGGCGGCGGCCTGCGCCGCCCTCTACGGGCCCTTGCACGGAGGCGCGAACGAGGCCGCGATTCGGATGCTTCGGGAGATCGGCGACGTGAAGAGCGTGCCGAGCTACGTCGACCGGGTGAAGAAGGGGGAGGTCCGGCTCATGGGCTTCGGCCACCGGGTCTACAAGAACTACGACCCCCGGGCGAAGGTCATCAAGACGCTCGCCTACGAGGTCTTCGACCAGGTCGAAAAGAACCCCCTCATCGACGTCGCCGTCGAGCTCGAAAAGGTCGCCCTCGAAGACGATTACTTCGTGAGCCGGAAGCTGTATCCCAACGTCGACTTCTATTCGGGCATCATCTACCAGGCGATGGGCCTGCCGATGGACATGTTCCCGGTGCTCTTCGCCATCGGTCGCTGCCCCGGCTGGCTGGCCCAGTGGGAAGAGATGACCGTGGACACGGAGCAGCGGATCGCCCGGCCCCGGCAGGTCTACCTCGGCGAGGGCGAACGAGACTACGTGCCCGTCGACAAGCGGGACGGCTGAGCTCCCACGGGCTGGGGCGGGATCCCTACCGGCCCGGTCGATCTGCCGAGGCCCCTGGCTCGGCCTTGCCGGGGGGCGGCGATTCTGGTAGGACCGCGGCTCCCCAGCCGGGAAGCCCCCCGGCAATTGTGCAACTGTTCTCTAGGGTTAGCCGGCACCGGTCCTTCCCCGCGGGGCACGCCGACGGTGGTCGAGACCCCTCGCCGGCGGGGCGGCCCCGCGGTACGGTCCGCTCCTACCCGAGCCCCCGGTGACGACCGGGGCTCCTTGACGACGACGACCTCGCGTCCTCCGGCGCCGCCCGACGCCCCGGACGAACGGAACGCGACCCGGGCAGAGGTGGCTGGCTCCATGGTGTTCGACTGGCTCTACGGTCTCTTTTCGAACGACCTCGCGATCGACCTCGGGACGGCGACCACGCTCATCTATGTGAAGGGTCGGGGGATCGTCTCCTGCGAGCCCTCCGTCGTCGCGGTCCAGCGGGACACCCGGGGATCGAAGCGGGTGCTCGCCGTCGGCAAGGAAGCGAAGGAGATGCTGGGCCGCACCCCGGGCACCATCGTCGCCGTTCGGCCGCTCCGGGATGGCGTCATCGCCGACTTCGAGATCACCGAGGCGATGCTCCGTTACTTCATCTCCCGCGCCCACAATCGGCGCACGCTGGTCAAGCCACGGATCATCATCTGCGTCCCGTTCGGCATCACCGAAGTCGAGAAGCGGGCGGTCAAGGAAAGCGCCGAAAGCGCCGGCGCTCGAGAGGTGTTCCTCATCGAAGAGCCGATGGCGGCGGCCATCGGGGCGGGGCTGCCCATCACGGAGCCCAGCGGGAACATGGTCGTCGACATCGGCGGTGGGACGACGGAGGTCGCGGTCATCTCCCTGGCCGGCATCGTCTATTCCCAGTCCGTTCGGGTCGGCGGCGACAAGATGGACGACGCGATCATCGCCTACCTCAAGCGGAAGTACAATTTGCTCATCGGCGAGCAGTCGGCGGAACGGGTCAAGTGCCGCATCGGCAACGCCTACCCCGGGGAAGAGGTCGACACGATGGAGGTCAAGGGGCGGGACCTCGTCGCCGGCGTCCCGAAGACCGTCGTCGTGACCAGCGACGAGATCCGCGACGCCTTGAACGAGCCGATCAACGCGATCGTCGAGGCCGTGATGACCGCCCTCGAACGCACCCCCCCGGAGCTGTCCGCGGACATCGTCGACAAGGGCATCGTGCTGACCGGCGGCGGCGCCCTCCTGACCAACCTCGACGTGTTGCTCCGGGAAGAGACGGGTCTGCCCGTGATGGTCTCCGACGACCCCGTCTCCGCGGTGGTCCTCGGTTCCGGCAAGACCTTGGACCACCTCGACCTGCTCAAGGAAGTGACCATCCAGTAGCCGCCGACCCCCGAGAGACGCTGTGAGTTTTTTCCGGCGATTCCGAGATGCAGCCATCTGCGTGGTGCTCCTGGCGCTGCCCTTCTTCTTCCTCAACGCGAACCTGAAGGACCCCGCCCGCACCAACGCCGTCGACCGCCTGATCCTGCGGGCCAGCGCGCCGATCCAGTATGTGGCGACCATCGCCGCCCAGACCGTCTCGTCGGTCATCGAAGGCTACGTCTACCTCGTCGACGTCCGGGCCGAGAACCGCAGGCTGAAGAACGCCCTCGACCGGGTGCGGGCGGAGAACATCGCCCTCGAGGAACAGGCACGGGAAAATCGCCGGCTGAAGGAGCTGCTCCAGCTGCGGCAACGCATGGGCGGCGAGATGGTGAGCGCCCGGGTGATCGCCAAGGAGAGCTCCCGCTATTTCCGGGTCAACCGGATCCGAATCGATCGGGGCGACCGGGACCGGGTGCGCTCCGGGATGCCCGTGATCAGCGCCCGTGGGCTCGTCGGGCAGATCCGCCGAGCCTGGGGCCGGTATGCGGACGTGCGGCTGCTGGTCGACCGAACGAGCGCCGTCGACGTCGTCGTCCAGCGGACCGGCGCCCGGGCGATCCTCCGAGGCACCGGGGAGAGCAATCGCTACCTGTGCCGGACCGACTACCTCGACCGGGACGCGGAGATCTCCGTCGGTGACGAGATCTACACCTCGGGGCTCGGCCAGGCCTTTCCCCCGTCGCTTCTGGTGGGCACGGTCAGCGCGGTTCGGCGCCGGGAGTTCGGCCTCTACCAGGAAGCAGAGGTCGAGCCCGCGGTCGACTTCAGCGCCCTCGACGAAGTGCTCGTGCTGACGGAGGGAGCGCTCGAGGCCGAAGTGGTCGGGGACGATGCCGATGACGACGGCGGGAGGCTCGGCGGATGAAGCACGTCGCCCACGTCCTCCTGGGCTTCGCCCTGCTGGTGCTCCAGTCGTCCCTGGGAACGCTCTGGTCGCTCCATCCGTTCTCCCCGAACCTGCTCCTTCCGATGGTGATCTTCTACGGGGTCACCCCGGAGGTGTCCGTGGTGCGGGGCGCCGTCCTGGGCTTCGCCCTCGGCTACATCCTGGACATCTTCTGCGGTAACCCGATGGGGCTGCAGACGTTCCTGATGGTGGCGACCTACCTCGTGGCCAAGGTCGCCGGTCTGCGCCTGTTCCTTCGCGGTCCTGCCTTTCAGATGCTGCTGACCTTCGTGGTCGGGGTGCTCGACGGCGGGACGATCCTGGCCCTGCGGGCGATCTTCGAGCCGCCGCCGCCCTTCCCGGCGGCGAGCGTCGAGACCAGCCTGTCGGAGGTCTTCGGCCCCGCCTTGGTGACCGCCCTGGTCGCTCCCCCTATCTTCGGCTTCGTCCGACGGGTCGAGCAGATCGGCAGCGGGTCGTCGAGCGCCGGGAGCGGCCGTAGCCGCGATATCGCCGCCTCCGCCACCACCCCGACCACCGGCACGGTGACTCCATGAGCACGATCCTCAGCCCCCGCCGCGAGGTCGGCGAGTTCCGGAAACGCTACAAGTGGATGGCGTTGGTGGTCCTCGTGGTCTTCGGGGGCCTCGGCGTCCGCGCTTTCCAGCTCCAGGTGGCGGAGGTCGATCGCTGGAAGCGCACCGCCCGGGAGAACATCACCAAGACGATCACCCTGCCCGCCACCCGGGGCCTGATCCGGGACGCCGACGGTCGCATCGTCGCGGCGAATCGGCCCGCCTACGACGTCTACATCACGCCCCAGCGCTTCGACGTGGAGCGGGACCTCCCCGCCCTGGTCGCCTTTCTCGGCCTGTCCCTCGAAGAACAGGAGCGGCTCCGGGAGCGGGTGGCGTCCATCGAGGGCCGCCGGCGATCTCACCAGATCCCGATGATCCGGAATCTCGACCGGGACCAACTGGCGGCCCTCGAGACCCACGCCAACGACCTCCGGGGGGTGGACGTCATCGCGACGCCGGTGCGGACCTACCCCTACGGACGCCTCGGCGCCCACGCCGTCGGCTACCTCAACGAGGTGAACGCCGACGACCTCGAACGGCGGCGCGGTCAGGGCTATCGCGCGGGGGACAGGCTCGGGCGCACCGGGGTCGAGCATTCCTGGGAGGCCTACCTCCGGGGTCGGCGGGGCTACGATCGGGTGCTGGTGGACGTCCGGGGCCGGCGCCAGGACATCGCCCTCGAGGACCAGGTACCCGGCTTCAAGGCGGGCCGCCGGGAGCCCGAGCCGGGACGGGACCTCGGCTTGACCCTGGACATGGAGCTCATGGAGACCATCGACCGGGCGTTCCGCGGTCACCCCTCCGGCGGGGCGGTGGTGGTCGAGATCGATACCGGTCGGGTCCGGGCCCTGTTCTCGAAGCCGTCCTACGACCCGCAGGAGATGACGGGTCGCCTGTCCCCGGAGCGATTCCGGGAGCTCCGGGACGATCCCTTCCGTCCCCTGATCGACAAGACGGTCTACGAATCCTATTTCCCCGGGTCGACCTTCAAACCGGTCACCGCGCTCGCGGCGCTGGCGGAAGACCTCGTCGACCCCCACTTCAGCGTCGACTGTCCCGGCTTCTACGAGGTCGGCAACCGGAAGTTCCGCTGCAACCAGGTCCACCGCACGGTCGACATCGTCCCGGCCCTCTCCCGGTCCTGTAACGTCTACTTCTGGCAGGTCGCCGAACGGGTCGGGCTCGACCGGCTGGCGCGTTGGGCGAAGGACCTCGGCCTCGGGACGCCCACGGGCCTGGGGCTGAACTCCGAGGCGAGCGGTTTCATCCCGACCCGGGACTGGTACCGACGCCGCTTCGGGGAACGCTTCCGGTTGGGGTTCACCCTCAACGCCTCCATCGGGCAGGGCAACGTCCGGACGACGCTGCTCCAGCTGGCGATGACCTACGCGGCGCTTGCGAACGGGGGGAAGCTCCACGCCCCGCTCCTCGTCGAAGAGGTGCGCGCCCCCGGCGGGCGAGTGCTCCAGCGTTTCGAGCCCCGGCTTCGGCGGCGCCTCGACGTCGACCCGAAGGACCTCAGGCTGATCCTCGACGGTCTCTACGGCGTCGTGAACGACCCGACGGGGACCGCCTGGGATGCCCGGATCAAGGGCGGGGTCGAGATCGCCGGGAAGACCGCCACGGCCCAGCTCGGTCGCCGCACCCCGAAGCCCGGGGAGGATCCGGCGCGCTCCTGGTACCTCAACCGGGACCACGCTTGGTTCGTCGGCTACGCCCCCTTCGACAACCCCGAGGTGGTCGCGGTGGTGCTGGTCGAGCACGGCGGCGCCGGGGGCAAGGCGGCGGCGCCCATCGCGATCCAGATCCTGCAGGAGTACCTCGGGGAAGAAGGAGACGACGACGATGGCGACGACGGTCGCCTCGCCGCCGCCCCGGGCCGGAAGGCGGGTGCGCCGTGGCGGTGATCGGCCGGGGCCTGCGGGACCAGTTCGACTGGCCCCTGTTCGTGACCGTGTGCGCCATCGCCCTGGTCGGGATCATCAACCTCTACAGCGCGACGAGCGCCATGGGGACCGCCCGGGCCGACATCTACATCGTGCAGATCTACTGGCTGACCCTGGGAGCCGGGGCCGCCGTGCTGGTCGCAGCGATCGACTACCGCAACTTCGAACGGCAGGGCTGGGTGCTCTACGGCATCGGCATCGCCAGCCTGCTCCTGGTGTTCCTTCTGGCCCGAAACATCCGGGGCTCTCAGCGGTGGATCTCCTTCGGTTCGGTCTCCCTCCAGCCGAGCGAGCTGATGAAGATCCTGCTCATCGTCGCGCTGGCGAAGTACCTCCACAACGACCCGAAGACAGACGGGCGGACGCTCAAGGACCTGGTCATCCCCGGGCTCATCCTGGCGGTGCCGATGACGCTGATCCTGCTTCAGCCAGACCTCGGAACCGCGATGATCCTGGCCTTCATCTTCGGCACCATCATGGTGTTGACCAACCTGAAGCTGCGGTCCCTGTTCGCCCTGGCCACGGCCTTCGTCCTGAGCGCGCCGCTGACCTGGACCTATCTGCTTCGGGACTACCAGCGGGAACGGCTGCGGGCCTTCGCCGACCCGAACGCGGACATTCTCGGGAGCGGTTGGCACGGTCACCAGTCCCTCGTCGCCATCGGGAGCGGGGGCGTCGTCGGGAAGGGTTTCCTGCAGGGCACCCAGAATCAGTTCGCGTTTCTACCGGACCAGCACTCGGACTTCCCCTTCAGCGTCTGGGCCGAGGAGCAGGGGTTTCTCGGGGTGGCGTTTCTCCTGGGGCTCTACCTCTTCCTGATCCTCTGGGGGCTGAAGATCGCCAGCCAGGCGAAGGACCGCTTCGGCGCCGTGGTCGCCGTCGGGGTCTCGTCCCTGATCTTCTGGCACACGGTCATCAACATCGGGATGGTGATGGGGGTGCTGCCGGTGGTCGGGGTGACCCTGCCGCTCTTCAGCTACGGCGGCTCGAGCGCGCTCACGGTGCTGGTCGGCGTCGGTCTCCTGATGAACGTCTCGATGCGACGCTTCCACTTCTAGGATCGGCGGCGGGCGCGGGGCCGCGGCGGGGCGGCGGGCCCCAGTCGAGGCACCCCGGACCGGCACGCCGGACGGGGCGAGACGCCTGGAGGCGTCCCGTCGTTCGCCCGCGGGTCGCCCGGTGTCCCGGGCGGCCGCTGGCCGGTGGCCGGTTTCCGACGGCGCGGGACCCTGGCACCCGGTTTGCTGCTCCTGCCTCGGCGGGACGCCAGCCCGAGCCGGGATGCCCGGGGACGGGGCGCGTCCGGCCGGAGAAGCCATGCCTGAACTGCCCGACGTCGCCCTCTACAAACGCTACCTCGACGCCACCTCCCTGCACCGGCGGATCGACCGAGTCCAGGTGGCCGACGCCGGAGTCCTCGGCGACGTGCCGGCCCAGGTGCTCTGCGAGACGCTCCCCGGCCGCCGATTTCAGTCCACCCGACAGCACGGGAAGCACCTCTTCGTCCAGGTGGAAGACGATGACGACCGGTGGCTCCTGCTGCACTTCGGCATGACCAGTTTCCCCAAGTACTTCGTGCAGGAGACGTCGGCCCCGCCCCACCCCCGGATCGTCGTCCACTTCGGAGACGGCTCGGCCCTCGCCTACAGCAGCCTGCGAAAGCTCGGGGAGGTGGACCTGGTCGGCCGGCCCGAGGACACCATCGCCCTCCGCGGCCTGGGGCCCGATCCGCTTCACCCCCGGATGGATCGGGAGACCTTTCGTCGGCTCGCCCGTGGGCGTTCCGGCGGCGTCAAATCCCTGTTGATGAACCAGAGCGTCCTCGCCGGGATCGGGAACATCTATTCCGACGAGATGTTGTTCGACGTCGGTCTGCACCCGGCGACACCGGTCGAGGCCCTCGACCCGGGCCAGGTCGACGACCTCCACGGTTCGATGCTTCGCACCCTCGATCTCGCCATCGACCGGGATGCGGACCCCCGGCGCATGCCCCGGAGCGGCCTTCTTCCCCACCGGGAGGCCGGCGCCTCCTGTCCCCGCTGCGGCGGCCGGATCGTTCGCGAGCGGGTCGCCGGTCGCATGGCCTACTTCTGCGGGCAGCATCAGACCGACGCGGGAAGCGGCGCCGCCGCGACGACGGGCTCCGACGGGGACCAGCGGCGTCACACCGCCGCCTGACGCTCAAAATAGCGCTCCGGTCGCGCCCGAGTGAAGCGCATGACGTGGGAGAGGCTGTATCCCAGACGCGACGGTTCGGCGGCGCCGCCGTTGCGTTTTTTTCGGCGGCGCTCCACCGTCAGGCCATGGCGGAGGTCGCGGCGAAGAAGACCCGGGTCGGCGTGGTGCAGATGACCTCTCGAGAGGTCGTCGACGACAACCTGGCCGCCGCCTCCCGGCTGGTGGCCCAGGCGGCGGAAGAAGGAGCGGCCCTGGCGGTACTTCCGGAGTGTTTCGCCTACCTCGGCCCGGAGGCTGGGAAGCTCGACATCGCCGAGCCGCTGCCGGACGGCGGGCCGATTTTGGACCGCTGCCGGGAGCTCTGCCGGGACCATGGGATCGAGCTGGTGCTCGGCGGGTTCTGGGAGCGCGGGCGCGCGCCGGACAAGGTGCGCAACGCCTGCATCCACCTCGGGGTCGACGGCGACGTCCGCGCCGTCTACCGGAAGATCCACCTCTTCGACGTCGACCTGCCGGATGGGACCCACCTGGCCGAGTCGGAAACCGTCGAGCCGGGGACGGAAGCGGTGAGCACGGACGCGCCCTTCGGCCGCCTGGGGTTGACCGTCTGCTACGACGTCCGCTTCCCGGAGCTCTACCGGGCGCTGGTCGACCAGGGGGCGGTCGCCCTGGCCATTCCGGCGGCCTTCACCCTCCAGACGGGCAAGGACCACTGGCACGTGCTGCTCCGGGCGCGGGCGATCGAGGCCCAGTGCTGGGTGCTCGCGGCGGCCCAGACGGGGCATCACTACGGGCCCCGTCGGAGCTACGGCCATGCCCTCATCGTCGATCCCTGGGGGACGGTCCGAGCGGAATGCGGCGAAGGAGAAGGGGTCGCCGTCGCCACCGTCGACCCGGAGCTCGTCGCCTCGGTGCGCGCGTCCGTCCCGAGCCTTCGTCACCGACGGTTGGGACTCTAGCGAGCTAGTAGTGAGCTAGCGGACGAGTCGGAGGCGGGGGACGGGGGCGTAGGCGGCCAGGGTGCCGCTCTCCTCGCCGACGTAGACCCAGCCGCGCTCGTCGACCCGCAGGAAGTCCGGGACGAGGTCCGTCGGGAGGCGATCACC
>DAPKRP010001030.1:0-1711 GCA_031800515.1 Polyangiaceae bacterium LLY-WYZ-14_1
CCCCGGTCGGCAAGATCGGCATCGGCTACTTCACGACGGCCGCGCCCCTCGGGGTTCGCTACTGGGTCGACGAGAGCCTCGGCTTCGACGGCGGCCTGGGCTTCAACATCGCCGACGCTGGCGGCGACGGGAGCGACACCACCTATGGGACCGCCCTCGAGGCAGGCGTCCTCTACGCCCTGGCCCGGCTGACCAACATCATCGTCTTCGTCCGGGGCGGCATCGGCCTGGATCTGTCGAACCTGGACGGCCAGGGCGGCGTCGACGTCGGCTTCAACATCAACGGCCTCATCGGCGGCGAATTCTTCCTGACCGCTCTCGGCTTTCCGAACCTGTCCTTCTCCGGCGGGGTCGGGCTCCAGATCGATCTGAACGCGCCGGATGGCGGCGACTTTGGGTTCCAGCTCGCCAGCGCGAACGCCCCGGTCGACATCGTCAGCGCCGCCGTTCTAGGCTTCCACATCTACTTCTGAGCCGCGGGCTCGGAACGGAGAAGTAGGCATGAAGCGCACAACGACTCACCGGCGTGGCCCGCACGGTCGCATCGGGCTGCTCTCTCTGCTGGCGGTTCCCGCCGCCGTCGCCTGCGCGGCGCCCGTGGACCAGTCGGATCCCTTCGACGCGGAAGCGGCGGCGGAAGCCCGGCCCCTCGACCCTCGGGAACAGGCGGTCGTCGCCGGCAGCGTCGACGAGGCCATCGCCCTGTTCGACGAGGTGGCCCGCGCCCCGGCGAGCCGACGGCAGCTCGTCGACCGGGTGCGGAACGTGCTCCGGGACCGCCTGGCCTCCGGCGCCGTGGACGCCACCCGCCTCGCGATCGTGGACCTGTCGGACGATGAGGCGGCGGCCGCCGACGACCTCTTCGGCGGCGACCTGGGCACCAGCAGCGGCTTCGGCAGCGGCGGCCTGGGCACCGACGGGGGCTTCGGCGGCGGCCCGGGCTCGAGCGGGGGCTTCGGCGGCTCCGCGGGCACCGGCGGCGGTCGCCTCGGCGGCGGCGCCGGCACCAGCGGCGGATTCGGCGCCGCCCCCGGACCGGCAGCCTTTCCCTGCCGCAACTTCAACACCATCGACGCCATCGTCACCGAGGCGGACGCCCTCAGTCTGCTCGGCGGGATCGACTGCGTCTCCGCCGGCAGCCGGCCGACGATCCTCCTGAACGGGGTCGCCGGCGGCCCTCCCTACGACGTCGCCACGGTCGCCCTGTCCCTCGGCGACATCGATGCCCTGCTCTCGGACGAGCTCACCGAGTCCGTCGTCGAGCGCTTCTTCTGGGAGGCTCGGGTGGCGAGCGGGGTCGCCCGCTATGCCGGGCCGACCTTGAACGCCCGAGGCGGCTTCGGGATCCTCATCGGCTTCGCCGAGGGGGCCGGGGGCTTCGGGGGCGACGGCGACGACTTCGACGACGACGACTTCGACGACGGGGACTTCGACGACGGGGGCTTCGGCGGCTCCGGCCTCCTGCTCGCCGTCATCCTGCCCTGACCCGGGCCCGCGGCGGCCGACCGAGCGCCCGGCGGCGTCCCCGTCGTCGGGCGCTCTTCTCTTTTCGGGAGAGCCCCTGGCTCAGAAGGCTTCGAGGACCTGCAGGTAGAAGCTGACCCCGTCGTCCGGCGACCAGCCGACGTCGCAGCGCACGTGGGCCGGGCGGTCTTCGGAGATCTGGAACCGAAGCCCCCCGCCGGTCGTGTAGTGGAGCGCGCGAGGGTCG
>DAPKRP010001031.1:0-1803 GCA_031800515.1 Polyangiaceae bacterium LLY-WYZ-14_1
CAGACGGGCGGAGAAGCTCGGGATCACCAGGAGCGCCACCACCAGCGACGAGACGACGGCGACCGAGATGGCGACGGCGACGTCCCGCACGAGCTGCCCGACCTCTCCCTCCCAGAAGATGATGGGGATGAAGACGGCGGCGGTGGTGAGGGTGCTCGCCAGGAGCGCGCCCCCGACCTCCCGGATGCCGTGCCAGGCGGCCTCCGCCGCCGTCTCCACCCGGCTGCGCCAGGAATCGATCGCCTCGAGGGCGACGATGGAGTTGTCGAGCACCATCCCGACGGCGAAGGTGATCCCCGCCAGGGACACGACGTTTACCGTCCGGCCGGAGGCGTTCATCCCGAGGGCGGTGGCGAAGACGCACACGGGGATCGCCACGCTGACCACGGCCGAGGCCCCGGCGCTCCGGAGAAACAGCCAGAGCACGAGCACGGCGAACCCGGCGCCGAGCAGAAGGTTCTGCCGGACCAGGGCGAGGGCGCCGTTGATGTAGCCGGTCTGATCGCTGATGACTTCGATCTCGAGCCCCTCCGGCTCGAAGCGGGTGCGGTCGAGGGTCGCCACCACGTCCTTGATGCGCTCGGTCACCGCGAGCACGTTCGTCCCCGCCTCCCGGGAGAGAAGCAGCACCATCGACTTCCGGTCGTCGCTCATGGCGACCCCGGTCGCCTTCCGGTAGCCCTGGCGGGCGACGGCGACGTCCCCGAGGCGAATGGGCGTCCCTTCGGGCCCCGTCCCGATCACCACCGCCTCGAGGTCTTCCGGGGACTCGGGGGCGAGGCGGGTCCGGACGAGATAGCGGCGCTTGCCCATCGTCACGTCCCCGGCGGAGATGTTCTCGAGCTCCCGCCCGAGGACGCTCGCCACGGACGCGACGGTCAGATCGCGGGCAGCCAGGGCGGCGGGGTCGAAATCGACGTGCACCTCCGTGTCCCGACCGCCGAGGTGCCGAACGCCCCCCACCCCGGGGATCCGTTCGATCTCCGGTAGGATCGTCTGGTCGACCCAGGTCCGGTAGGCCGCCGGGTCGGCGCCCGTCGGCGAGCGCATGGTGATCACGGCGAGGGGCGGCCCCGTGCTGTCGGCGGTGTCGACGACGGGCTCCCGGGCGCCCTCCGGGTAGCCGTCCACCTGCTGCAGCCGGTTCCCGGCCCGGACGAGGGCCTCTTCGATGTCCGTTCCGACCTCGAACTCCAAGGTCAGACTCGCCTGATCCGGACGCGCCTCGCTGGTCATGCGGAGCAGGCCCGGCACGCTCTTCACCGCGTCCTCTTGTTCTTCGAGGATCTCCGATTCGACCTCTTCCGGGGCGGAGCCGGGCCAGGCGGTGACGATGGTCAGGGTCGGCTTCGCGACGTCCGGCGTGAGCTGGATGGGCAGGCGAGCGACGCTGAACGCCCCGAAGAGCACGACCAGGATCGCCCCGACGGCCACCGTGACCGGCCGAGCGATGGCCACCCCGATGAGCCCGCCTCCCGGCGTGTCTGACCGTCCCGTGGGGTGGCGGCCCTCCCGCGGCGTCTCCGAGCCCGGCGCGGACTCTTCCTCCCTCACGAGCCCGCGCCCCCGGTATCTTCTTCCGGGGCCCCGGCGACGACCCGCACCCGCTGCCCCGGACGCAGCCGTTCGTTGCCTCGGACGACGAGCTCCGTGCCGGGGGAGAGCCCTTCCGCGGTGACCAGGAGCTCCTCCGCCGCCTCGGCGAGGACGACGACGGGGACCAGCACGGCCTGACTCTCCGGGTCCAGGCGGACGACGCGGGTTTCGACGGCCCCCCGCACGAGGGCATCCCGGGGGACGACC
>DAPKRP010001032.1:0-5300 GCA_031800515.1 Polyangiaceae bacterium LLY-WYZ-14_1
CCTCCTCGCCGGTCACCTGCCCCTCGATCGTGTTCCCCTGACCGAGCGGCATCGCGACGAACTGGCGGACCGTGCCCTTCTCCGTAGCGATGCCGTCGAGCCAGGGCTGGTCGGGCGCGACCACGTAGCCCTGAGGCCGCCCGCCGAGGCCAGCGGACCACGGCTTGCCGTTCACCGCGTTCACCTTGCCGACGCCCACCTGGAGCGCACAGGGCCGGTGGGGCGGGCGGCTGAAGGACAGCCACATCGCCTCTCGCGCATACATCGGCAGGAACACGCCGCCGCGCTCCCGCCAATGCGCGGGCACTCGGTCGGCGAAGTCGCTGACCCGGCGGAGCGGGAAGCTGCCAAGACCGGGCGGCAGCGGATAGGACCGTCCGTCGTCCGGGATGCGCAGCGTTCGCTGGAAGGTGACCTGTAGCGTCGCGCCGTTCGGGTCCGTGTCGAAGACCAGCGTGTCGCCGAAGAGGCGCGGGGAGCGGGTCGGGGGGATGGGGCTCTCGGTGCTCGTACGGGCGTCGTTCATGGCGTCGCCTCCCTTCCCCAGGATCGACGACCGGTGGCCGGGGACCGTCACAGGGACTGGGGTGCACGACCCGTATGAGCTCGACATCGTTTCTTTTTTTGGGGAGTGGATCCGAGCGACGTGACGGAGCCGCGCCCCGGACGTCGCGGTGCGTTCACGAGCCCGGCAGCCCGTCGTCCCGTCGTCCGCGGCGGCGCCTGCCCGACGACCATCGTCCCAACCGCGCGTCGCCGATTCGTGGCCAGGCCCCTCGACACGCGCGCGTCGACATCGCCGTGTCATCTTCCCCCGGTGACGGCGGGGGTGGAGCGTTTTCATGCGCTACGGGCCGACGGCAACTACCGGGAGGCCGGGGCGTGGCTCGTGCGGACGTATGCGGCCGAGGTGTGGCGCCTATGCCGGGACATGGTCGACGACGGGGACGCGGCCGAGGACCTGACCCAAGACGTGTTTCAGCGGGCGATCGACGGGCTTCCCGGGTTCCGGGGAGAGGCCACGCCGCGGACGTGGCTGCTGACGATCGCGCGAAACCGGTGCGTCGATCACCTGCGGGTGACGCGCCGGCAGCCCTGGAGGGAAGCGGACGTCGTCGCCGAAGTAGACGCGGTGCCGGACCTCGACGCGGTGCTGCCCGGCGCGCTGTTCGACGACCGCGACGCGCTCGTCCGGGCGTTCGAGGCGCTCGACGAGGCCGACCGGGTGCTCGTTCGCCTCCGTTTTGGCGAGGGCATGACGCCGAAGGAGCTCGCGCCGGTCTTCGGCCTGAGGCCCGGCGCGCTGCGGATGCGGCTCTCCCGGGCGCTAGAGCGCATGCGAGCCGCGGTGGTCGAAGTCGAGGTCGAGCACGGCGCGCTCCGATCCACGGGTCGGGACTCCTGGGGCGCGGCCGCCGAGCGGCCGCCGCCCACGTCGTCGGCCTCGCGGGCGCCCACCTCGCCGATGCCCGCCCCGGAGCCGCGCCGGCGGGGCGTCTTCGGCGCGCTCGCGCGATGGCTGCCTGGCAGGGCCCCGCCGACCGACGACGGCCGACCTGGCGGGGGCGCGCCCGAGGACGAGACGCCCGCGGTCGAAGAACCCCCGGCGCGCTCCGTTGCCGACGACCCGATGCGAGGTAGCGGCAGCGGCACCGGCCGCTTCCTGAGCGTTCCCGCGCAGCCGGCCCCGCCCCCGCACCCGCTCGTCGCCTGGCTCCGGGACCAGGGCGACGAACCCGCGCCCGCCGGGCTGGTCGACCGGATCCTCGCCCGGGCACGCGGGGCCTGAGGGTCGAATTTGGACGGAGACGGCGCTCCGGACGAGGAGGGCTAGTCCGCGGTGGGCTCGGTGGGCTCGGCCGGGGCGGCGCTGGCGTCGATGGGGGCGACCCGGGTGCTCGACCGGGTGACCACGTGCATCGGCAGGACCTGGCCGCCGGCGTCGACGTTGCCCCGGAGGTCCACCGTGACGTCCACCTCGGAGGTGCTGGCCAGGCGGTCGAGGGGCAAGCGATTGCGAAAGCGGCCGTCTCCGACCATTCGCTCGATCTCGATCGGCGGGCTCATCGGCATGTTCGTGGTGCCCGGCTCGCCGCGCTGGGTGACGGTGCCTTCGAGGACCAACACGCGACCGTCGTCTTCGAAGCCGACCAGACGGACGTCCGTGGTCTGGGTCAAGCGCAGGGGGGTGGCGATCCGGATCTGGTGCTCCCAACGGGCACCGACGCCGACGGCGACGGTGGGGAGCCGCATCACCGCCTGGCGGAGCCCTTGTTCCAGGGACTTCAGCAGCTCGACCAGCGGTGCGGGGACCGTCCCCGGGATGTCGAGGCGGCTGTCGAGGATCTCGCCCTGGTCGGTGAAGGAGACCTCGCCTCGGATGCCCTTCAGGGGCTCGAGCACCTCGGCGAGACCCGGGGCGTCCGCCGTGGGCATCTGGAACTTGGTGTAGGCCATCGGGGCCCGGTAGCGGTTCTCCGGCAGATGCTCCGTCGGGCCGATCCGCATCTCGACCTCCATCACCTGGTCCGGCTGGGCCGGCACCGCCCGACCCGCGACGGTCGTCTCCGACGACTGGGTCATGGTCATCGCCAGCCCTTCGACCTGCCCTTCCGGGATCCGAAAGCGGAGCCGTCGCCGGGGCTCGACCCCAGGCTCGTGCACGACGATGCGGAAGTCTTCGCCTTCTTCCACGGCGGGGAAGCTCGACGGCTCCGGATCGGCGCTCGGCGGGGTCTTCGGCGTCCCGCTCGCGCCGCCGCAGGCGGCCAGGGACAGCAGCAACCCGCCGACGAGAAGGAGAGCCGACCCGGGAGGGCGGCGTTTGGATGAGGACACCGGGTCAGCTCCTACCGTAGACCGGGACGAGGGCGCCCCGGGTCGTCTTGTTCGCCGGGGAGGCCAGGAAGCCGATGGTCTCGGCCACGTCCTCGAGGTCCGGCCACGCGTCGTGGTCGGCGCTCGGCATCGCGGAGCGGTTCACCGGCGTGTCGAGGGTCGAGGGGAGGATGGCGTTGACCCAGATCGACTCGTCGGCGAGCTCTTCCGAGAGGGTCTGGGTCAGGGAGACGACGGCGGCCTTCGACGCGGCGTAGGCGCTCAGCTTGCCGCCAGGGACCAGGACGGGCTTCGCCGCGACGTTGACGATGCGGCCGCCGGTGGAGGCTTCGTCGCCCCCTGCCGCCGCCCGGGCGCGGATGCGTCCAACCGCCTCCCGGCAGCAGAGGAAGCAGGTGGTCGCATTCGTGTCCATCATGCCCTGCCAGGTCTCGAGGCTGGTCTCGCCGATGGGACCCATCGCGAAGCCTCCCGCCAGATGGATCGACGCCCACAGGTCGTCGATGCCCTGGAAGACCCCCTGGACCGCGTCTTCGTCGGTGAGGTCGACCCCCGGACGGAGGGTGACCTGGGGGTGCTCCCGCAGAGCGAAGCGGTCGACCTCTTCCGGTCGGGCCGCGGGCACGACGACCCGGGCGCCGCGACCCACCAGGTGTTCGACGACGGCGGTGCCCAGGAAACCGGTGCCCCCGGTCACCACCACGGTGCGATCATCGAAATCAGCCACGGCGTGACGATAGGCGAGGGGAGCGCCGGGCACAAAGGCCGCCCCGACCCCTCGGGTGACGGCTCGGCGTCAGCTCGGCGCCGTGGCGGCGTTCGAGCCGCCGCCGGCGGTCACGCGCTGCGGGCCAGGGCGGTCTCCCGCCGCGCCAGTAGGTCCTGGATCACCCCGGGAAGACCTTCTCCGAGGGACACCGTCGGAGCGAAGCCGAGGCGGGTGACCGCCCGTTCGAGGGCGGGGCAGTGGACCACCGTCGTCTCCGTCCGAGCGAGCCCCGCGGGGGGGACCAGGGCCGCCCGGTCGACGCCGGCGGCACCGGCGATGGCGGCTGCCAGCTCCGCGAAGGACACGGGATCCGGGTGGCCGAGGTTCACCGGTTCGACCCCGGGGGGTCCTTCCATCAAGGCGATGAGGCCGTGGACCAGGTCGCTCACGTGACAGAAGGACCGGCGCTCGTCCGGATGGAGGTGGGGCAGCACCATCGGTCCTCCCCGGAGCGCCTGCTCCGCGAGGGTGGCCACGGGGTGCGCCTCGTCGATCCCCATCCCCGGCCCGTAGGTGTCGAAGATACGCGCGACCCGGGCGTCGACGCCGAAGGCCTGAGCGAACTGGGTGACCAGGGTCTCGGCGGCCCGCTTTCCGTCGGCGTGGGCCGCCCGCGGGTCTTCCGGGGGGAGGGCGCCGCAGCCGCCCTCGTGCTGGGGTGCCGCGGTGGGGTCGCCGTAGACCGCCCGGGAGGAGGCGAGGAGCAGCCGCGCCTCGTACTGCCGGGCGAGGCGAAGGGCGTGCTGGGTCCCGACGACTGCGTCGATGACGATGTCCACCCCGTGATGGGGATCCCGATGACCGGGGGCCGCGCCGGCCAGGTGATAGACCCGGTCGATCGGGCCCACGTCGAAGTGGACCGTCACGTCGTGCAGGCGGAAGTGGAACCTCGGGTGACCCTCGAAGGGCTCGAGATTGCGTGCGTCGCCGGTGGCCAGGTTGTCCAGGGCGAATACCTCGTGGCCGAGCTCGAGAAGCCGGGCGCAGAGGTGGGAGCCGATGAAGCCGGCGCCGCCGGTGACCAGGGTGCGAAGGACCGCTTCCATAGAGAGGGGCCGGCCGTCGTCGCCGGCTTTCGGGCACAACGGTGCGACGGGAATTCCGCTGAACCGCCGCCCCGCCGGGGTCCGTCGGACGGTGGGTTGGATCCCGGAGAAGGCGCCGGCGGCTGGGTCAGCCGGTGGCCCGGCTCACCCAGAGGAGCACGAGGCCGCCCCGGAGGGTCCAGGCACCGGTGCGAAGCCAGTTGGTCAGCACGAGCCAGCGATGGGCATCGAGGTCGAAGCCCTGGGCCAGGCGGGTGTGCTGGGGGACCTGGAGGAGCGCCGTCGAACCCCAGATGACCCCGAGGAGGGCGACGCCCGTCCACCGTTCCCAGCCCGGCGCGATGGTCGATGCCCCGACCCCATCGGGCAGCAGCGCCATCCCCAAGGTCGAGCCCGCTTCGGCGAGCATCAGCGGGGCGACCACCCAGGTGATGAGCCGGGTGTGGGCGGCCTCGTAGTCGGCGAAGGCGGCCTCCCCGACGGCGGCGAAGAGGGGGTAGTGGACGACCTGGACGATCCAGATCACGCCGACCATCGCGAGGGTGGAGCCGAGCTGAACGAGCAGCAGGGTGCGGGGGAGCGCCTCGGTCACCTCCCGGGGATGGGGTCGTCCCCGCTCGGCCTCCAGTCAGAGGGTGTTGAGGAAT
>DAPKRP010001033.1:0-6182 GCA_031800515.1 Polyangiaceae bacterium LLY-WYZ-14_1
GGCCTCGGCGGGGGTGGGGAGGGTCGCGATCGCCGCGGGCCCGTCGAGCCCTCGCCGGAGGTCGCCCAGGAGCGCGTCGGAGACCGGCTCCATGAGCAGAAACGCGACCGTCGCCGGATCCGAACCCGGATCGGGGGACCCGGCCGCCGGCCTGTGGGCCCCCGAGACGGCGGCATCGAGGAGGCGGCGTGCGCGGAGCGCCGCGGGCTCCCCTTCGGCGCCCCGGTCGACGCAGATCACGGGGACCCCGGGGGCGTAGTGGCTATCCAGGGCTCCCGGGGCCACCTGGGGTCCGGCGCCGCCGGAGGCCCCGGAGCCGTCGAGAGAGGAAGGCGCCGGCGGCGGATGGATGGGCCGGCCGGTCTGGGCGACCAGGGACTCCTCGGGCACCCCGCCGGGGCGCCGCAGGCACAGGTCGCCGTCCGGGAGCACCTCGACGATGGTCGACTCCAGCCCGACGGGGCAGGGGCCGCCGTCGACCACCGCCGGGATGCGGCCGCCGAGCTCGACCAGGACGTGGGCCACCCGGGTCGGGCTCACCCGGCCGAAGCGGTTCGCGCTTGGTGCGGCGAATGGTCGACCCCCGAGGGCCCTCAAAAGCTGCTGGGCCACGGGGTGCGCCGGTGCGCGAAGGGCCACCGTCGGAAGGCCGGCGGTCACCAGGTCGGGAATCGCCGGCCCCCGGGGAAGCACCAGGGTGAGGGGCCCCGGCCAGAAGGCAGCCATCAGCGCGTCGGCGGTCCCGCGGGCGGCCCTCGACAGGGCCTCCGGGTCCACCAGGCCGGCGCGGGCGAGGGCGTCGACCGGGCGGGCTTCCCGGTCCGTCCGCGACCCGGCGGGCCCGGCCCCCGGGGCTACGACGTGAACGATCAGGGGGTCGAAGCGGGGCCGCTCCTTGGCGTCGAAGATCCGGGCCAGGCCTTCGGGCCGCGCCAGGAGGCCGGCCAACCCGTAAACGGTCTCCGTAGGGACCGCCACCACCTGCCCCGCCTCGAGGAGGCCGGCGGCCCGCCGGAGGTCCTCGGGGCGGCTGGAAAGGACTTCGGTCATCGGGTCCGGGAGGAAATGCGCGCCATCCGAGACCCGTCGGCGCGCAAGAAGGTTCCAAAGGAGAAAGTTTCCAAGTATGTACGTGCCCCCGGGTGCGCGGCACCGCGCGGTACCGCTTCCGAGGCCAGGTCGGCCCGGACGGTCGGTCCCCACCCTGCGGTCCGGAGGCGTGGAGCATGGAACGATCGACGGCTTTCTTCTCGGTGCGGGCGTGGGTGTGGGGTGCCGTATGGGCCGGAACGGTCGCGGTGGTCGCCGCGCCGGCCATCGCGCAGCCCCCAGCGACGGGGGCGGACGCGGAGAACGACGACCCGCTCTCCGACGACGACGATGTCCCCCTGGATCCGGAGACGGAGCCCGGGGCGCCGGCGGGGGACACGGACGACGACGCCGACGACGCGTCCGACCTCGGGGACGAGGGGGACGACACCTATGGCGTCGGTGCGACGGTGGAAGAGGACGACGCCACGGACGGCGTCTCCGAGGTCGACGAGGAAGACTTCTTCGACGAAGACGACCCCTGGGCCGAGGTCGAGGCCCCGGGGGCGGGCGAGCTCGACGAGGAGTTCGGTGGGCCGCCGATCAACTTCGACCTCAACGGCTACGCCCGTATGCGGCTGGTCCACCTTGCCAACACGCCGGTCTTCGACCCGAGCACCCGGCAGACCTCGGACGCGGCGGACGCGGGCTTCGGCTTCATGCGGGCCCGGTTCAACCCGACCATCTCCTACGGCGATCCGGAGAACCCGGACATCGCCCTGAAGATGCAGATCGACCTGTTGGACAACGTGGTCTTCGGGGACAACGCCCGGCTCCAGGGAACGCCGCTCTTCGCGGAGAACCCAAGCGCCACGGCGCTCGTCGGCGCGGATCTGTTCGGTCCCGGGGACATCAACGACGTCTTCGTCCGCCGACTCTGGCTCGAGATGAACGTGCTCATCGGCCAGCTCCGCATCGGTCGCCAGGGCTCCCAGGGCGGCCTCGGCATCCTCTTCAACGACGGCAACGGCTTCCGGAACGACTTCGGCGACGCCCTGACCGGCACCACCTTCGACCGGATCCTGTTCCTCACCCGGCCCATGACCGTGGCGAACGCCCTGGCCGGCAAAGGCGCCGAGCCGACTCCCCTGGTCTGGGGCCTGGGCTTCGACTGGCTGGTCGAAGACCCCATCCTGCGGCGCTCGGACCTGCCGACCTTCACCCCGACGCCGGACCCGGAGACGGACCCGGAGAATCCCCCGCCGACGGCCCCCGTCGACTATCCCCCCGGGGCCTTCCGGAGCGACTTCCCCTACGACTTCCTGGCCGACGGCACCGACGACGTGAACCAGGCGTTCATGGTGCTGGCCTGGCTCGACCCGGACTTCAACGACGAGGTCAACCCGGACGACGAGCTGAGCATCGGCAGCGTCTGGCTCTATCGCTATCAGAGCCTGACTCGGTCGAACATCTTCATCGGCGACGTCTTCTACAAGCTCCGCTACTCCTTCGGGGAAGACACCCCCTGGCTCTACACGGAGGGCGAGTTCTACTCCATCCTCGGGCAGAGCCGGGGCGTCTCCCTGATCGGCGACTTCGACGAGGGCACCGGGCGAACGGACAGCACCCTCACCGCCCGGGTCTGGGGCGGGGCGATTCGGGCCGGCGTGGAAGACCCGACCTGGAGCTCGATCCTCGAAGCCGGCTTCTCCACGGGGCAGCCCGGGCAGGGCGTCGTCGGGGCCAGCACCTTCCGGCAGCGGGCGAACAACCCGAACTACATCGTCGGGCTCCTGCTCTACCCCGTCGTCCTGGCCGG
This sequence comes from Polyangiaceae bacterium LLY-WYZ-14_1, assembly GCA_031800515.1. Classification (GTDB taxonomy): domain Bacteria; phylum Myxococcota_A; class Polyangia; order Polyangiales; family DAPKRP01; genus DAPKRP01. The sequence goes on from DAPKRP010001033.1 coordinate 2,849, forward strand.
TCGAACCGCCCACGGCCTCGGGCAGGACATTCAGCCGCTCTGGTCCCGGGGCGGCGTCTGGAACTCGAAGTACTGGCTTCCCAAGATCAAGTTCCGGCCCTTCGACGGGCTGGAGATCGTCACCCAGGTGGTGATGGCCTGGGCGGATCATCTGAACGGCCCCCTGGTCAACACCCGGCAGAACCCGGACGAGGACACCGCCTGCGGCGTCTTCCAGCGGGACTGTTTCCTCGGCTGGGAATGGGACCTGGCGATCAAGCTCGACGCCGGCGAGAACGACAACATCCGCTGGAGCACCGAGCTCGGTCTGATGAACGCCGGGCCGGCCCTGGCTGACGACGTGACCGGGGTCGACGGGTCCACCACCACCCTGGGGCTTCGGGAATCCTTCCTCTGGACCCTGCAGAGCCGCGTCGCCTTCGTCTATTGAGGCGAGGACACCCGGGGACCGCCGCGGGCACCGCGTTCCGGAGGCCACACCCCCAGTCGCTCTGCCGTGGACAGGGGCGTCCGCGGCAAGCATGGTGAAGGTTCGAACCGGCCGGTCCACCCGGCCGTATGGAGAGAGGTTTTCAAACGATGCGAACTTGGTGGTTGCTCTTGCTCTGCACGGCCGCCCTGGGGGTCGCCGCCTGCGGCGACGACGGCGACGGGATGGCCGGTGACGATGACGACGACGACGACATGATGGTCGACCTCGACCTGCCCGCGGATCTTCCCCTGGCCCAGGTCGGCGAAAACGAAGACGAGGACGAGTTCATCGATCCGGACACGGCGGCCCCCGCCGACTTCAGCTGTCTGAACCAGGCGCGGACCACTGGGGATCAGATCGAGGTCAACGTCAACGTCGCCAATGGCCTCGACCGGAACGACGTCAACGACAACACCCCCTACATCCTGCGCCCGGACAACACCTTCGGCGGCGATTGCGCCTCGACCGACGGGACGACCAACGACAGCGGCAACTTCACCTTCATGGCCGCCGAGAACGCCCTCTTCGGCCTGCGCCTCTGCCCGACGGAAGCCAGCGGTTTCGCCCAGTCGATCCAGTACAACCTGGTGGCGTCCACCATGGGCACGGCGCCGCCGCCGGCTCCCGCCGGCGCCGTGGAGGCGTCCAGCAGCACCTCCGGCATCCTTCGGCTGCTTCCCCAGACCGTCGACGCGGACCCGGTCAACGGGGGCAACGGCATCGTCAGCGCCGCCCTGGAAGACTGCAATCAGGACGACGTCTACGGCGTGGTCACCCGCTTCTTCCTGCCCGACGGCACCCTGCTTCGCAACGGGGACACCATCGGCGGGGCCTCCTTCGCCCTGCGCTACTTCGACGGCATCGGCGCCGGCAGCCCCACCACCGGGCGAACCTTCACCCACACGGATGGACGCTATGCCGGCATCAACGTTCCCGGGGACGCCAACCTGCTCATCGGCATCTATGGCGTGATCGAAGAAGGCGCCGATCCGGTGCTCCTGAGCTGCGAGGAGGTCTTCGTGATCTCCTCACCGTCGGTGGACCGCCCGCGCCTCACCGTCACCACCAGCCGGCCCCTCCGGGACGACTCCCCGACGGGCTGCCGCGTACCCATGTGATGCGCGGAGCGGGGCCCGCGGGCCCCGACACGAAAGACGGCCGGCCCGGGCTTCCCCTGGCCGGCCGTTGTCGTCTGCCGGCGGGCCCGGCGGGCCGAGCGCCTCGTCGGGCTCGGAAAGGGGATCAGAAAGGGTCGCCGAGGTCGCCGGGTAGCATCCCCGGTCCGCTCGGCTCTTCGGCGGCGTCTTCCGCCTGGTCCGCTTCCTGTCGGGCCGCCCGGGACGGGCGCCGGCGGGGCCGCCGGGATGCGGAGCGGTCCTCGTCGTCGCTGGCGGCGGCGGCGGTGATGGCCGTCTTGGTGCGCCGGAGCCGCTCTTCCGCCTCTTCCGCCTTCTGGGCGTTGGCGCGCTTGTCGTCTTCCGCCTCCCGGCGCTTCATCGTCTCTTCGACGACCCGCTGCCGTTCGAGCTGCGTTTCGTTCCGCGCCTGGATCCGCATCGGCTGGAAGACCCCGTACCAGGCAGCGGCGGCGACCCCGCCGATCAGCAGCAGGAGGAGCACCGCCGGCGCCCAGCCGACGGTGCGCTTTTCCTTGGCCTGCAGGTCGGCCATCTCCCGTTCGTGCTCGTAGACCCGGGCTTGCTCGACGTCGTTCGCCTGCTGGTTGGTCTGCACCCGCATGGAGTCCATCCGCTGCTGGTGCTCCATGGTGCGGCGGGCGGAGACCTCCGCTTCCTCCCGGGCGCGCTCCGCTTTGTCCGCCAGGGACGCCTCGTACTCCTGGCGCCGGGCCTCCCGGGCGGCGGCCTCGAGCTCCGCCGAGGAGGGCCGGCCGGCGTCCTCGGCGTCTTGCTGGCGCCGTTCGATCTCCTTCAGGGTCTCGAGGTGGGCCTGGACCCGTTCGCTGGCTGACGACATCTGGCTTCGATTCTCCGCCTCGGGCTCGGTGAACCGGCGGCCTGCCGGGATCACGCCGGGGCCCGATGAGGCGACCAAGCTATCGACGGCCCCACAGCCCGTCAATCGCTGGCCGGCGCAACGGTGACCGGGACCCCGGAGAGGGCCGCGTTTCCGGACAACCCGTCGAGCAGCTCCGGGTCCGTCAGATCGTTCAGGCTCGCTCCGGCCCGTTCCTGCGCCACGCGCAGCCGCACCCCCCGCCGCCCGTGGCCGAAGCCGTGGGGCAGGCAGACGACCCCCGGCATGACGTCGTCGCTGAGCTCGGCGGGGACGGTGACCTCGCCCACCCGGGAGCGGACCGCCACCCGGGCACCGGGACGGATCTCCCGGCGTGCGGCGTCCCTGGGGTGGATCAGCAGGGTGCAGCGGTCCCGGCCGCGCATGAGGCGCGGGACGTTGTGCATCCAGGAGTTGTTGGAGCGGAGCTCCCGGCGGCCGATCAGGGTGAGGGTGTCGCCTCGCCGGTCGGCATCGACCGCCCGAGGCGCCGCGCGGAGGGAATCGCCCTCCGGGTAGCGATGGGCCAGCCGATGGAGCTCGGCGACCAGGGGCGCCGGCATCGCGGCGATCCGCCTGTCCCCCAGTCGGTCTGCGAGACACGGAACGAGGGGCCCGAGGTCGACGCCGTGGGGCTCGCGCCTCAGCCGTTCCAGGGTCAGACCCCGCCGCCCCGGCCGGAGGCCGGCACCCCGGGATCCCAGGCGCAGCCCCAGGTCGAGGAGCCGTTCCGGCCCCGCGGCGAGCATCCCTCGGGCCTCCAGGGTGCGTCGCCCGAGGGGTCCGGACCGGCGTCGTTCCAGTGCCAGGCGGAGCTCCCCGAGGATGCGCCCGTCGTCCTTGTCC
>DAPKRP010001034.1:0-5858 GCA_031800515.1 Polyangiaceae bacterium LLY-WYZ-14_1
GGAAGAGCCCGGTCTGGTCGACCGCCTGGAAGCCTGGACGGGTCTCGACGTCACCATGGTGGAAGCCAGCCCCCGGCGCCTCGATGCGCAGGTCGAAGCCATCGGTCACGGCGGCTACGACCTGGTGCTCTGCGTGACCGGGTTCGCCGACCACGCGACGGACGGGGCCCTGTCCAAGGCCTGCAAGAACGCCGGGGTTCGCTACGTCCGGGTCTACAAGGGCCGCCCCCACGCCTGCCTCCGGGCCCTCTCCCGGCACGTGCCGGGAGCCTCGGAGGCCCCCCCGGACGCCCGGGTCGCCCCCCCGGCGGCGACCTGAGCGCCCCCCGCCGCCGCAGCCTGAGGCGCTATTTTCTCGCGACCGGGGGGTCGGCCGGGCCTGGAATCATGGTACTTATCGCGGCCGTCGCCCCTGACCGTGGCACGTCGTCCCGGAGGACCTGATGACCGAGCCCGCCGCCGAGCAGATGCTTCCCCAGTGCTTTTACCGTCACGTGGCCGAGCGCCCGGACGCGACCTACCTGACCCAGCCCCTCGGGGGAGGTCGCGTCGACGACTACAGCTTCGCCCGGGTGATGGACGAGGCGAAGCGCATCGCCGCCCACATCCGGTCCTTCGACCTGCCCAAGGGGTCGAAGATCGCGATGCTCAGTAAAAACTGCGCTCACTTCTTCATCACCGACCTGGCGATCTGGATGAGCGGGCACGTGAGCGTCGCCCTCTACCCGACCCTCACCCCGGACATCGTCCAGTACATCCTCGAGCACAGCGAGGCGAAGCTGCTCTTCCTCGGGAAGCTCGACGCCCCGAACTGGGCCGACATGCGAACCGGGATCCCGGACGAGATCCCCCTGGTGACCTTCCCCTTCCCCCTCGACGATCCCCCGGCTCGGGCCAAGGCCTGGAACGACATCCTCCGGGAGCAGGAGCCCATCTCGGACACCCCCCACCGGGATCCGGATGACGAGTCGATCATCATCTACACCTCCGGCAGCACGGGAACGCCGAAGGGGGTGCTTCATTCGTTCCGGACCCTGTCCCTGCCGACCCACGAGCTGACCAAGACCATCGGGGCGACGCCGAGCGACCGCATGCTCTCCTATCTGCCCCTGGCCCACGCGATGGACCGGTGGCTGTCCGAGTGCATGTCGATGTACGTCGGGATGCACGTGTTCTTCGCCGAGAGCGTCGATACCTTCGTCGAAGACCTGAAGCGCGCCCACCCGACCTTGTTCATCTCCGTGCCCCGGCTCTGGCTGAAGTTCCAGCTCGGGGTATTCGCGAAGATGCCGGAAAAGAAGCTCGAGCGGATGCTGCGCATCCCCGTCCTGTCCGGGATCGTCAAGCGGAAGGTCCTCGCCGGGCTCGGTCTGGACGCCGTGCGCTTCGCCGGCAGCGGTTCGGCGCCCATCCCGGAGGAGCTCATCACCTGGTACCGGAACCTCGGCCTCGAGCTCCTCGAAGGCTACGGCATGTCGGAGAACTTCAACTATTCCCACCTGACCATGCCCGGCCGTGGTCGCCCCGGCTACATCGGTCACGCCCACCCCGGCGTCGAATGCCGCCTCGACGACAGCGGCGAGATCCTGGTGAAGAGCCCCGGGAACATGCTGGGCTACTACAAGCAGCCGGAGCTCACCGCCGAAGCCTTCACCGAGGACGGCTTCCTCCGCACCGGGGATCAGGGCGTCGTCGACGACGATGGGCGTCTGAAGATCACCGGCCGGATCAAAGAGCTCTTCAAGACCAGCAAGGGCAAATACGTCGCCCCCGTGCCGATCGAGAACATGCTCAACGCCCACCACCGCCTCGAGCTCTCCTGTGTCGGCGGCTCGAGCATGCCCGCGACCCACGCCGTCGTGCAGCTCGCCGACGACCTCCGGCCGAAGCTCGGCGATGCCGCCTTCCGGGCCGAGCTGACCAAAGAGCTCGAAAAGCTCCTGGCCCAGGTCAACGCTCAGATCCCCGGCTACGAGCAGCTCGCCTTCCTGGCCGTCGCCAAGGACCCCTGGACCACGGAAGGCGGACAGCTCACCCCACCATGAAGATCAAGCGGCCGGTCATCGAACGCCAGTACCAGCCCAAGCTCGACGCCTGGTACCGCGCCGGCAAGACGGTGATCTGGGAGGAGTAGGCCGGCTCGCCCCGGCCGGGGATAGCGCGTCCGCCCCGGGCGTGACCTACTCCGTCGGATGACGATGCGGCGGGTGTGCGTCTTCTGCGGGTCGAGCCCAGGCCGCCGGGAGGTCTACGCCGAGGCGGCACGGCGGCTCGGCCGCACCCTGGCCGGGCGGGGGATCGGGCTCGTCTACGGGGGGGCCTCCGTCGGCTTGATGGGCGCGGTGGCGGACGCCGTGCTCGACGCCGGGGGGGCCGAGGTCATCGGGGTCATCCCGGAAGCCCTGGTCCGGAAGGAAGTGGTCCACAGCGGCCTACCGGACCTCCGGGTGGTCGGGTCGATGCACGAGCGCAAGGCGCTCATGGCCGAGCTTTCCGACGGGTTCGTCGCCCTGCCCGGGGGCATCGGCACCCTGGAAGAGCTCTTCGAGGTCTGGACCTGGGCCCAGCTCGGCGTCCATCCGAAGCCCTGCGGCCTGCTCGACGTCGCCGGCTTCTACGCCCCCCTCGGCGCCTTCATGGACCAGGTGGTCCGGGAGGGCTTCCTCCAGCCGGAGCACCGGAACCTGCTCCTCATCGACACCGAGCCCGCCCCTCTCCTGGACCGCATGGCGGCCTACCGCCCGCCACCCCTCCGCGCCTGGCTCACCCCCGAAGAGCGCTAGGCCGTTAGCCGCCACCGCTCCCAGAGCACACGCTTTGCTGTAATGACGCCCGATCCGCTCGCCCGACGCCTAGCACCGCTACTCCCGTGCGTCTTCCTGGTCGTTGCAGGGTGCGCGTCTGCATCGGAGCGGCCCACGGAGAGCGCATGCGGCCACCCCATCGGGGTCGGTTGGGACGGGGGTGCTCTCCGCTTGATCACCTCGGAGGGGTGTACCCCCGAGGTCGTCCCGACGAACGACCTGGACTACGTCGTTTTCGACAAGTGGAATGGCTGGACGGTGGTGATCGGAGGTCGGAACGACTCGACGGGAGCTGTGTGGGTATTTAACTCGGAGGGAGCGCTACGAATATCGGTCGCAGTCTCTTTCGTCTCAGGCCCAGCATACGCTTCAGGCGATGATTGGTTCGCCGTCGACACGGGCCAGAACTGGGTCGTCTTTGAGACAACATCGGTTGAGCTCCCCGATAGGATCTCGAGCCTACCCAGAGAAGTGACCCTCGAGGGTGGCCGTGACTCGGCTGGACAGTTTCCGGCAACACGGGGCACGGGCGACTGGGGATTCGTTGCAACAACTGGCGAATGGACAGGGGTCGTCTCGGAACGCCCCGTCATGATTACACCAGGGACTCAATCCGGTGCGCTTCTTGGGGTTTCCCTGGATCGGCCTCGGATCGCCATGGCGATTGACTCGCGAGGGCCCCTCGGTTCGGTCAGGCTGCCCTCCGACGACGTCAACATCGTGAGCAATGCTGATTCTTACGGGTGGATGCTACTCGAAGACCCGATGGGCTTCCTGGCGTCACGTCCAGCTTCAGGCGAACTTGTTCGGCTGCCTGGGGAAGGTTGGGCCAAAAGTTCCGACCATCATTTTCTGGTGGTCGAAGAGAACTCAGTCACGATGTTCGATAAGTCGTCGCGGCGCATTCGTAGGAGGCCGGTGGCCTCCGACCACTCCAACGCGGGTTTTGTGGTTACACGCCTAGGGGCATTGGTCACACTTCCCAGAAGGGACACGTCATCCAGGCCGGTCGTGTACGAGTGGGAACGAGAGCGCCGTGAGCTGCCCTTCACATGGTGCAGAGGCCATCTTGGACCCGTCCACCACGGCGCCAACGGGACATGGCTTTTCAGGTGGGCAAGAGGCATAAGAAACGATGAATGTGACCCAGGGACGGTCCTGGTGACTCCCACGGGAGATGTGATGGACTTCGGTCCGACGACCGGCGCAGATCTAAGTCTTGACGGCGAAATAGCGTTGGTAACTTCGGAGTCAGGAGCGGAAGTCGTGTTTGTTCCAACGGAAGAGGTCCACCTCATTCCAGGTCTTCTGAGCGCGACCCTGCTCGCGCAGTAGCAGGCAGTCATCAGCGACTTGTTATCGTGCCGAGTCCGGATTTCGTCGACGGTGTAGCCAGGCGGCGAGCTCTGGCTGGCTGACGGGGCTGCCGGTGACGGGCTCGAGGACGATCTGGCCGAGCCGGGGCCAGGAGGCGGGGGAGGCGCTGCAGTCGTTCGGGCGGAGGGCGACCCAGGTCGCGACGGACGTGACGCCGAAGGCCTGGCGGAGGTCGGCGTGGCGGTCGAAGCGGCCGACGTGGACGGCGGCGAGCTCCCAGTGGCGGTCGAGCTCCTGGGCGACGGGGCCGGTTGCGCGCATCTGGAAGACCTGTCGGCTGTCCGGGCACCAGTCGGCGGAGAACTCGATGAGAAGCGGGCGGTCCTGGGCCCGCGCCTGGCGGCAGGCCTGGGCGAGGAGGGCATCCACCTCGGCGTCGGAACGCTTGGGGACGTCGTAGCGGGCCGGTCGGTCCGAGCCGGAACCGAGGACGAGGGCGACGCCGAGACCGGCGGCCAGGGCGGCGCCCAGGGCGCGGAGCCCCCAGACGAGCCAGGCCCCCTTCCCATCGCGGGGCTCGGAGGCGGTCGGTTGCTGGTCTCGGTGGTCGGTCATGCGCTGCTGGTCTTTCCCTTGGGGTGGCCCGCCCCTGTTGTCGGGCACGTCCGTCTCTTCCCCCGTCCGCGTCGCCCGTCCGCTTACTCCGTCCCCTTCGCCCCGTCCGGGCGCGGCGTTACCCGGCCTTCCGGGCATGGGCCATCGGCCCGGGACGACCGGGCTCCCCGACGGGGCCTTCAACGCGGAGCTGCCGGAAGGCGCGCAGGGTGACCGAGATCCGGCGGTCCCGATGGCGCGCCAGGCGGGGGACGGCGTGGGTGAAGATGCGATTGGTCTCGAAGGGGAGGACCAGGACGTCGCCGTCCGAGAGCAGAAGATCCCGCCCCGCCGAGGACCCCGTGGGGGCGCCGACGCGGCGGGGACGGAGGCGAAAGACCCGCTCCTGTCCGAAGGACACGGTGACGATGGGCGCCCCGGAGATGAGCTGGTCCGTCGTGTCCCGATGAGGCCCCATGTAGTGGCCCAGGGCGCCGTCGTACCAGTTGACCAGGATGCCGTTCAGCCGAGGGTCGATGGCGTCCTGCAGATGGCGCCAGAGGGGCCGAAGGATCGGCGGCGTCGGCTTGGCCCGGGCGACGTTGCCGGAATAGACGTAGTCCGCGCCGAAGGCCTGCTGCCACCGGGGCGTCTGGCAGCGCCGACCGTACATCGTCACCTCGTGGGGCCGGGCCGGGTGAAGCGCCCAAAGGCGTTCGAATCCCTCGGCGTCGAGACGTAGCCGGTCCGGGAGGCGCCCGAGGAAGACCGCCGCCCCGCTCTCCCGGTCCAGCACCACCGGACTGAGAGGCCCCAAGTCGTCCTCCGACCCGCCGGCGGCGGGGGCGTGGCTCATACGTCCTGCCGAGGAGGTGGCGCCATGAACTCGGGACCGACGGGATCCTGGATCGTCGCCGTCAGCAGCCCGTCGATCGCGCCGTAGTCGTCGTCGGTCAGGGCGAAGTCCATCACCCCGTCGATGGGGTCCAGCTGGTCCGGCCGCCGCGCCCCCCAGAGCGCCACCCCCACCCCGGGTCGGTCGAGGAGCCAGCGGAGCGCTAGGTGGATCACGCCCCGGTCGAAGCGGTCCCGGGCGTAGGCTTCGAGCCGGTCGACGGCGGCGAGGTATTGCTGGAACCGCAC
>DAPKRP010001035.1:0-9797 GCA_031800515.1 Polyangiaceae bacterium LLY-WYZ-14_1
CCTCATCCTGGTCATCGTCGAAACCGTGACCACGCTCTTGTTCATCGCCGTGCTGTCGAAGATGCGACCCGCGGTCCTCGACCGTGCCCGAAGCCGGAGCAACCGGGCGAGGACCGCCGGCCCCTGGGTGGCCTGGGTAGGCGGCCTCACCGCCTTTCTCGTCGCCTGGTCCGCCCTCGGCGCCGCCACCGGCGACCGGGTCGCCTGGGAGCACCTCCGCCTCACCCCCGCGGCCCACGGGGGCGACGCGGTCACCGTCATCCTCGCCGACTTCCGGGGCCTCGATACCGCTGGGGAGATCACGGCGTTCGCCGTCGCGGTGCTGGGCGCGGCGGCGATCGGCTGGGCGCGGCGATGATCCCGTCGGTCACCCGGGCGCTCTTCCCCTTCGCCCTCGCCGTCGCCGCGGCGCTCTTGGTCAAGGGCTACCACCAGGTCGGCGATGGTTTCTCCGCCGGAGCCGTCGCCGCCCTGGGCGCCATCCTCCAGTACGTCGGGCGGGAGCACGAGGCGGCGGCCCAGATCGTCGGCGCCCGCCTTGCCTGGCCGCTGTTTTCCGGCGGGCTGATCCTGGCCCTCGCCGTCTCCATCGGTCCGGTGCTCTTCGGGGTGGCACCGGTCAGCCACGTCCCCGCCGCCGGTGACCACGTCATGCACGTCGGGGCCCTCGCCCTCCACAGCACCATCCTGTTCGACCTGGGCATCGCCCTCTTGGTCTTCGGCGCGCTGGTGGCGACCTTCGACGAGCTCATCCCGCCTTTTTCCGATCCCCGGGCACGGTCCGGAAACGCCGAGGACGCCGACGACCAGGAGGCACGCCGGTGAATCTACTGATCGCCGCCACCGTCGCCGCGATGTTCGGAGCCGGCGCCCACCTCCTGGTGCGACCGGACGGCTTCAAGCTCGCCGCGGGCACCGTGCTCCTGACCAACGCGGCCGTCCTCCTGCTCGTCTCCGCGGGCTTCGGCACCCGCCGGGCACCCATCGGCGAGATCGCGGACCCGACCACCGTCGCCGATCCCCTCGTCCAGGCCCTGGCCCTCACCGCCGTCGTGATCAGCTTCGGGACGACGGTCCTTCTGCTGCGGCTGGCGATGGCGGTGGAGCAAAGCCACGACTCCATCGCCCTCGAAGACCTCGCCGCCGCAGAAACGGAGGAGGCCGCCCAGGACGACGGGCAGCGGAAGCCGGAAAAGGAACACCGGGAGGCCGCGGAATGATCCCCCTTCTGCCCCTGGTCCTCTGCTGGCTCGCCGGCGCCCTGCTCGTCGCCGTCGATGGCCGCCGGCGCTGGGCGACGGGCCTCGCGGCCGCCGTCCTCGGAGGCGTCGCCGCCCTGGACATCGCCCTCTTGAGCCGCCTGGTCACCGGCGCCGACGCCGCCCCCTTCGAGGTCGTCACCGGGGGCTGGCCCGCCGGCGTCGGGATCCGCCTTCGGGTCGACGCCCTGACGCTCTTCTTCTCCGCCATCGTCGCCCTGGTGCTCCTGGCGGTCACCCTCCACGAACGACGGGCCGAGGTGCGTTACCGGCTGTTCCCCGGGTTGCTCCTGTGGCTTGCGGCGGGTCTCCACGGTGCCTTCGCCACGGCGGACCTGTTCAACTTCTACGTCTTCTTCGAAGTCTCGGTCATCACGTCCTTCGTCCTAGCCTCCTATGGCTACGGCCGGGCCGAGCTGCGCGCCGCCTTCGTCTACGTCGCCGTGAATCTGCTCGGTTCCGTGGTCTTCCTCATCGGGGTCGCCGGCATCTACTTCGCCCGGGGCACCTTGGACCTCAGCGCCCTGGCGGCGGGACCGGGGGACGACGCGGCGACGATCCTGCCGGCGACGCTGCTCTTCGTCGCCCTCGCCCTCAAGCTCGGCCTGTTTCCCTTCCACGGGTGGGTGCCGGTCCTCTATTCCCACGCGCGGCCGGCGGTGGTCGCGGCGCTCTCCGGAGCCCTGGTGCATCTCGGGGCCTACGGGATCCTGCGACTCGGGTTCGGGGTCTTCGACGAGGCCCGGGACCTGGGCGCCGGGGTGCTGGTCCTGCTGGGCGCCGTCGCCGCCGTCTACGGGGGCCTCATCGCCGTCCAACGCCAGCGGCCGACGGAGATCGCCGCCTACGCGGCCATCGTCCACGCCGGCTACCTGGTGCTCGCCCTCGGCATCGGCGGGGCCGCCGGGACGAGCGCCGTCCTCCTCCTCGTCGCCTCCGGCTCCGTGGACAAAGCCGTGATGTTCCTTTCCCTGGAGGGCCGGGACCCTTGGCGGTCGACGGCCTCCCTCATCGCCGCAGCGAGCAAATCCGGGATGCCCCTGACCCTGGGCTTCCTCGCCAAGGCGCAGCTCTTTCGGGCCTCCCTTGAAGCCGGCGTCTCGGCGCTGGTCGTCCCGGCGCTGCTCCTGAGCTCCACGTTGGTCTTGGCGTCCGTCTTTCGCTTCTGGCTCCGGCTGCGGCAGCGACCCGCGCCGGCCCGCGCCCGTGGCGCCGTCGCCGTCGGCCTGGCCCTGGTCGGGGTCGCCCTCGGCGTGGTGCCCGGGCCGGTGCTCGAGGTCGCGACTCACGTGGAGGCGGCGCCCCTCGTCGCCGCCGGGACCGGACGCTCGGAGAAGGACGGCGGCCGCACCGGGTCGCCGATGGCCAACCGCGGCGACGAGACAGGGGGAGACGCCTCGTCGGCGAAGGCCCGGCGGGCGAGCGACCGTTGGGATCGGCGCACGGCGGACGGCGATCTGTTAGGAGCGGGCCGATGAGCCGGGTCGTCGTGGGCATCGCCGCCGCGGCGGTCTACCTGGTCCTGATCGCCTCCATCGCGCCGGCGGATGTGGTGACCGGGCTCGTCCTCGGGGCCGCCCTGGCCGCCGCCGTCCCAAGGCGTTCCCGGCGGGGCGGTACATGGCGGGGCACACCGCGTTTCGCAGTCGGTGCGGTCCAGGTCATCGCTCGCGGTGCCTGGCAGGTGCTGAAGGTGTTGGTCGGAGCCGCTCCCTCGACGCGGGCGGGCTTCGTCAGCGTCGACCGCGGCGAGCGCACCCGCGACGGGGTCCTGGTGAACGGACTGGTGATGACCATGTCCCCGGGGACGGTCTTCGTCGGCCTGGACCGGGATGGAAAGCGACTCCTGTTCACCGCGATCGACGCCTCCGACCCGGAGGCGGTCCAAGCCGAGATCGACGCGTTCTACCAGAGCTCCCAGCGGGGGTCCGTGCCATGAGGGAAGAGACGAACGATGCATGAGACGATGCTGGCGGTTGGGATCGGGTGGTCGATGGGGCTCGTCCTCGTCCTCATCGCCTTCGCCGCGCGGTCCCGGTCCACGATGGCGCGGGTACTGTCCCTGGAGGTGCTGTCCCTGACCCTGACGGCGTCCCTGGCGATGGTAGCGATCGCCCGAGACCGACAGGGCTACCTCGACATCGCGCTGGTGATCGCGATGCTCGGCTTCGCCCAGACCCTCGCCGCCCGGCGCCTCGTCGCCGGGCATCGGGGACTCCGATGAGCGAGTGGCAGCTCTGGGCGGCCGACGCCGTCGTCATGGTCGGCCTTGCAGCGCTCACCCTCACCGTGTCCGCCCTGCTCCGGATGCCGGACCCGCTGATCCAGGTGCACGCCACGGCGAAGGGCGTCGTGTTGGGTGTCCTGGCGGTCCTGGCGGCGAGCGTGTTCGCGGCGAGCGCCAGCGTCGTGCTCCACGCACTGCTGGTGGCGGCCTTCGTCCTACCGACGTCGGCGGTCGCCTCCCACGCCCTGGTCCGGTTCCACCAGCTGGAATCGGAGTCCGCGCCGGACGTCGACGATCACGTCGACGTCGAGGCGCCGGGCCCGCGCGAGGGCGACGTCGTCTGAGCGGGGCATCTCAGTCGAAGGCGTCGGAGGTCTCGGCGACGCAACTGCCGTCCAGGGGCGCCAGGGGGTCGGCCAGGAAGGCCCGGAACAGGGACATGACGCAGCTGTCCTCCTCGGGGTCCGTGCTCTGGCCGATGAGCCCGTGCCCGTACCCGGGGAAGACGAAGCGCTGGCCTCGGCGCGATCAGCTGCAGAAGCCCGCGTTCCCCTCGGGAGAGCTGATCGATCAGGGCGGGCATGAAGCGCAAAGACGAATAGTTGTACATCGCGAAGAAGACCCCCGAGATGAGGAGATCGCCATCGACGAAAGCGGGAACCGAATCGCCGTCCACGGTCAGCTGGACCTCCGCCGGCGCCTCGTTGAGGGCGTTCACCGCCTGGTAGAACCGTCGCTCCAGATCCGGGGTGCGCGCCGAGCAGGTCGGCGATGCCGCGCAGGTGTCGAACATCCGGTCGAGGGCCCCCTGGAAGACGGGGCCGGAGAACGCGGCACGGTGCTGAGGGAGGGATCGACCACCCTCTCGGGAACGACCGCCGCCTCGAGGACGGCGCTTCGAACCCGATCCGGGAACCTGCGCATCAGCTCCAGCACGTAGCGGCCGCCGTAGGAGATGCCCCTGAAGTTCGCGGTCGGCTCCGCCCGGTGCCCCGGGGATCTACCAGGACGAGGTCCCGGGTTCGGTGGATCCGGCCATAGGTGTCGACGGCACGGCCGGAGAAAAGCGGTCGATACGGGCTGATGCCCATCATCCCCACCCGGCCGTCGCACCAGGGCTGGGCGGCGATCCAGCGGATCGCCGCCTCGCCGTCGCGGAGCTCTTGCTCCCGGTACTGGTCCGTCAACACCCCGTCGGACTCCCCGGATCCCCGCATGTCGACCCGCACGGCGCAGAGCCCGTGAGCGGCGAACCACCCGTGGGTCAGGTCGTCCCGCACCCGGGTGAGGTCCCGTTTCCGGTAGGGCAGATATTCGAAGACCGCGGGCGCCGGCCGGCTGCCGTCCCGGGCGCCGGGGGGTAGCCAGACCCGAGCCGCCATCCGCTGCCCGCCGGGAAGCGGGATCCAGACGTTCTCCAGTGTCTCGACGCCATGCGCCGCGGGGTCGATCGCGCTGTTCGCCACCGGCCCAGTGAAGCACGGGATGCCCCGTCCGGGTCCCACCGGACCCGGAACCCAAGCGGTGAAGCCGGATTCTCCCGGACACTCAGGGAATGCGGCGGCGCTCCGTATCCTGGTGCCCATGAGCGCCTCGAGGGAAGCCCGACGGGCTGGTTCCCACCCCCATCTGCCCGGTGTCCTCGCCGTCTTGATGACGACGGCGGTCGCCATCGCCGCGTCGCCGTCGTCGGCCGCTCGCGCCCAGTCCGACGACGAGCGGGCCCGGGCCCACTTCTCCGCGGGCCGGTCCTACTTCGAGCAGGGCGCTACGACGAGGCCGCCCGGGAGTTCCGGGAGGCCTATCTGCTTTCCGACCGACCCACGCTGCTTCTGAACGAGGCGACCGCCCTCGAGCGGGCCCTGCGCTTCGACGAGGCGGTCGACCGGCTGGAAGCCTACCTCGAGGCGCTCCCGGACACGGATGATCGGCGCACCATCGAACGTCGGATCACCGAGCTCCGGGAGCGGGCCGACGCGCTCGGGCCAGCCACCGAGGCGAGCGATCCATCGCCGGGCGAGGTCGCCCCCGGCTTGGAGCTCGATGACCATCAAGAGGCGGTATCGTCGCAGGAAGGTGAAACGCCCCGGGAGAATGGCGGCGGCGGCCTCGGACCCCTCGGCGTGACCGGTGTCGCCCTGACCGGCGTGGGCGTCGCCGCCGGGATCGGCGCCCTGGTCACCGGGCTCTCCGCCCGGAGCACCCACGACGACCTCGAGCGCCAGTGCGATTCGCGAGCCTGCCCCGCCGGCACCGGCGACCAGATCGACGAGGGACGGACGATGGCCATCGTCTCCACGGTCCTGACCGTGGTCGGCATCGTCGCCGGAGGAACCGGGGTCACCCTTCTAGCGGTCGACCTCGCGGGCGCCGGGGGGGACGACAAGGGACGCGGCACCGGTCGGCCCGCCGCCGCGAGCCTGGCCGTGGTGCCCGGGCCCGGAGACATCGGCCTGGCCCTCGAGCTCCGAACCTTCTGAGAGGGTAACTAGCCCTAGCGGTCGAGCTGGAAGATCAGGGCGTCGGCGTCGGAGGCGAGGAAGGTCTCTCCGCCGAAGGTGAGGGTCCCCAGGTGGTTGACCGCGCCGACGACCTGCCCGCGCCCGCCGGCCGTCAGCCCCCCGGGAACATCGTTGGCTGGACCACCGGCGACGGTGGCCCAGAGGGGCTCCCCATCGTCCGGGGCGAAGCGGGCCATCCACCAATCGAACCCCGACCCGGGAGCCGGCAGCGTCCCGCGGCCCACATCGAGGTCGCCGATGGCGCTGAAGCGTGCGGAGACCAGCAACGTTCCGTCCGGTGCGACGGCGAGCTTCCCCCGGGCATCGCCCAATACCTCCCCGACCGGGCGAAACCAGAGCAGCTCGAGCTCGGGGGAGAGGGCGACGACGATGAGGTCCTCCTGGACCTCGTTCAAGGGGGGAGCCGCCGTCGCGAAATCATCGCCGAAAAAGGTGGCGTAGACCGTTCCGTCGGGAGCTTCGACGACCCCGGTGAAGCTGCTCTCGATCGCCGTGATCACCGTCGCCCGACCGTAGGTTCCATCGGCGTCGAAACGGGCGAGGACACCCTGGAAGTCGTCGTTGGTCAGATCCGGAAGACGGGCGCCGGCGCCTTCCGTGCTGCCGTAGACATACGCCCGGCCGCTCGGCATCACCTCTGCTCCGATCACGGTGTCGAGCCAGCTGATCCAATCGCCCACCGTCACCGCCCCGTTCTCCCCGGAGAAACGAAGGTAGAGGATGTTCGCGTCCTCTGGTCGCTCGATGTCCCGGCCCCCCGCCGACAGGTCGTCGAAGGCATTGACCAGAGCGACGACGTCCCCGCCGGGGAGGCGCGCGACGGCCCAGAGCTCCGGCGCCCGGGTGCCGCGGCTCGAGATCTGGATCGCTCCCTGCGGGGTGCCGCTCGGGCCGAGGAAGATCAAGAAGGCGTCCGGCGAGCTGTCGACGAGGTAGGTCGTCCCATCGACGACCACGTCGTCGGAGGCGGTGAACCCGAGGACGAGGTCGCCCGCCCCGTTTCCCCCGAAACGCACCCGGGACTCCCGACCCCCGGACCCGAAGGACCGGGTGAATCGGTGGAAGCCCGTCGAGGTCACGGAAGCGACGAAGACGTCGTTCGCGCCGGCGGCGGTGCGCTGCGGCCCCTCGGTGCCTCGGCTGTCGGTGACCCGGACCTCGCCCTCGAAGGCGCCGGCAACATAGACGGCACCGGAGTCGTCGACGGCGACGTCGACCACCTCCTGCGCCCCCGCCACCGTCGAGTCGACGGCGGCGAGCCAGGCGTAATCGAGGGTCGAGCACCCGTCTTCCGTGCAGCGCTCGTCGGCCGGGCAGCGCACGCCGCACCCGTTGCAGGTCAGGGGGCTGTCCTCCCGCGCCTCGCAGCCCGCGACGGGATCGCAATCGAGGAAGCCCTCCCGACAGGCGCCGATCTCGCAGCCGTCGGGGCCGCACGCGGTGCTGGCGTTCTCGAAGGCGCACTCCGTCGGGTCTTCATCCGTCGTGCCGTCGCAGTCGTCGTCGACGCCGTTGCAGACCTCAGGGCTCGGAGTGCACGCATCGTTTCCTTCCCCGGGTCCCCCGTCGGGTCCCGCGGCATCCGGGGGACCATCCGCTTCTTCGAAGTCGAAGTCGTCGATCAGGATGCAGCTGGGGAGCAGCGCGACGAGCGCGAGACATCGCGGGTCTATGCCTCGGCGATAGGGACTGCGCCTCATGCCCGAATCTCCTTCATCGAATCGCCGTGGTGCCAGCCACCGCTTCCAGTGGAGGTGTCCGAGGTCCGGACGGATACCCCCTTATAGGGGTCCCGGGGTAGTTCGGCCGAAGCGGGATTCGGTGAACACCCGCCGACCTTTCGCCCTACCGTTCCCCCGGCGGGGGTTGCGGGCTCACCTCTCGATGGCCGCCCAGAGGGCGCTCATCGGCTGGCGCATCACGAGCCGCGCCTCCATGCGGGTGGGGTCGAAGTTGAGGAAGCCGTGCACCAGGTAGACCTCTGCCGGGGTGCAGTTCCAGTGGAGCTTCGGCTCCGCATCCCCCCGCCGGTGGTCCCGGGCATGGGAGACGGCGACGAGCCCGGTCTCGGCGGTTCCGACGAAGACGTCGAGCTCTTCCCCGTCCGTCGACCGGGTCCCGTTCACGTAGCCGTAGTCGATGGGGTAGACGATCTCGGGGTGACGGGGATGCCGGCTCCCCCGGGGCCGGTCGAGGGTGATGCCCCCCTCCCGGATCCACCGTTCCCACCGGGCCCAGGGCTCCTCCGACATCACACGCTCGAAGGGCATCACACGCTCGACGGGGCGTCCCGCCGGCCCGCGGGATCTCCGCCCGGGCTCCCGAGGCGGAGCAGGGCGGGGAGCAGGACCAGGGTGGTGAAGGTGGTGGCGGCGATGGTGACGGCGATGAGCTCGCCGAAGCGGCGGATCGGGACGAAGCCGCTCCAGACCAGGACGGCGAACCCGGCCATCAAGGTCAGGTTCGACACCACCACCGCCCGCCCGGTCCCCCGGGCCGCCCGAAGGAGGCAGTCGTCGACGGAGCGCCCAGACGCCCGTTCCTCCCGGAAGCGGGCCAGTAGGTGGATCGACCCGTCGACGGCCATTCCGAGGCTCACGCTGAAGGTGATCGCCGTCGCCGCGTTGAGGGGGATGCCCCGGAGGATCATCCAGGCCATCGCCAGGGTCAGGGGCAGGATGTTCGGCGGCATGGCCAGGAGCCCGAGGCGAGGGCTCCGGAGGAGCACCATGATGAAGCCGAAGATGATCACCACCGCGGTGCCCAGGCTGCCCAGCATGTCCCCGACCACCGTGCTGACCACCAGGGAGCCGACGTAGGCCTCGCCGGTCATCTCCACCTCCAGGGCGAGACCGTCGTCCTGGAGGGCGGGGCGCAGCTCCCGGTCGATCGCCTCCTCGAGGTCCTCGAAGAAGCGCAGGCTGGCCCGGGCGCCAACGTCCCGGAGGCGCAGCTCGAGGCGCGCCACCCGACCGTTCTCGGCGAGGTAGCGGTCGAGGGGGCCATCTTCCCGCTGGCGGAGCAGGCGGACCAACCCCCGGACCTGATCGTCGTCGACGAAGGCCTGGTCGAGGACCTCCGGGTCGCCGGTGAGCAGGCGCCAGAGCCCGTGAAGGAAGTCCGACGGGCTGGTGGTGGTGATCACCTCGTCCCGGCCTTCCGCCCAGTCCGCGACGCGGTCGAGGGCGGCCAGGCGCTCGGCGTCGACGAAGGTCGGGCCGTCCGCCGTCCCGCCAGGGGCTTCCCCCGCCCCCTCGGTCGCGGAGGCCTGGGCCCCGTCGTCCCGCCGGAGGGACAGCATCACCTCGAGGGGTCGCACCCCGGCGAGCTTGTCCTCCTGGAGTCGGGTCGCCTGGTAGGCGGGATCCGCCGGGTCGAACTGGTCGAGGACGGCGGAGTCCACCCGTAGCTGGCTCGCCGCCGCCACGCTCCCGGCGAAGAGCAGGACCGCCAGCCCGACCACCAGGCCCCTTCGGTCGAGCCCGAAGCGAAAGAGGCGCACCGCCACGGCCTCGAGGAAACCGCCGCCGCCGCCCCGCTGACCGTCGTCGCCCGGCTCGCCCGTCGCCTCCCCCGTCGTCGAAGCCACCGTGGCTCCCCGCTCCCAGCGGCGGGCCCGCAGAAACCGAAGGGCTGACGGGAGGAGCAAGACGGTGATCAGGAAGGCGGCGAGCACCCCCAGGCTGGCGGTGAGCCCGAGGCGGCGGATCATCCCGCTCCGGGCGACCACCAGAGAGCCCAGGCCGACCGCGGTGGTCGCCGCGGTGAGGAAGATCCCGACGGCCATCG
>DAPKRP010001036.1:0-8818 GCA_031800515.1 Polyangiaceae bacterium LLY-WYZ-14_1
CGGGACGTCGTCATCCCCTTCGCCGTCGTGCTGAGCGCCGGACTACCGGAGGGCGTCTCGCCCTTCGTCGACCTCGCCTCGTCGGTGAGCGGAGGACGCGTCGTCCAATCCCTCGGCGGCGGGCTCGCCTGGCAGTTCGACCCCAAGCTGCAGCTCGATGCCGGCTTCAGCGTCATCGTCGTCGACGGTTCGAGCCGGGGCGACGACGTCGGCGGCTGGACCCTGAGCGCCGGATTCTCCCTGGGGAACTGACGCCGGCCCAGCGAGCGACGAACGCGCAGTGTCCGATGGGTGGCTGGTCGGCCTCGAGCCCTGGACAGGCACTCCACCCCTGGCAAGGGCATCAGGCCCCCATGCGGGTGGCCGAGGTTGAAGGGCTGGCTACCAGATGGTTTCGAAGCAGGTAACGGGGGATGGCCTCGTCGCGCGTCACGATGGGGATACCGTCCCTCCCTCGGAGGACTTCGACGGGGGCGGGGGTCATGGCCTCGGGCCGGACGGCGCATACGTGATCAGAGGGGAAAGGAGCCCTTGCCATGCCTCGAAGCCTCGTCGTCTACTCTTCCCTCTGGGGCGCGAACCGTCGGGTGGCCGAGGCGGTGGCCGAGGAGCTCGGCGCCGACCTCGACGAGATCCAGGACCTGGAGCCTCGTGGCGTTCTGGGGATTTGTCGCGGGGTGTTAGAAGCCCTCGCCCGCGGGTTGCCCACAGTGCGCTTCCGTCGCGACCCGCGAGACTACGATTTGATCGTACTCGGCGGGCCCGTCTGGGGCCGGTCCATCTGCTCGCCTCTGCGCAGCTACCTTCACCAACAACGAGGGCGCCTCCCGGCGCGCGTCGGTTGCTTCTGCACCTACGCGGGCGTTGGCGGCGGGGAGAGGGCCGTGGCCGAGATGCGCGCCCTCGCCGAGGCCCCCGCGGCGCCAGGCTTCGTCGTCCACGAACGCGACGTGCGCCGGGGCCAGTTCACGTCGAAGCTCGCCCCCTTCCTCGCCGCCCTGACCTCGAACCCGTCGGGCGAGGCGCGAGACCCGACGACCCTCGCGAAGCCGGAAGCCGCCTGATCCGTCACGACCACCCCCGAGCGAAGCCGCTATCCTTTTGAGACTGCTCGCCGAGGTGGAGCGTCTTCTTGGGTGAGCAGCGTGCGGAGGAGTCGCCCCCGCACCAGGATCACCGTGAAGAGGGCGGCGAAAGCGAGGTCCCCGGCGACGGCAAGCGGGGCGAGGGGGCCGGCCCGCCCCATGCCGATCTCGGCGAGCAGACGGAGGGCATAGAAGACCTTCCCGGTCCCACCCAGGGCGACGATGGCGGCGTGGCGGACCGGGGCGGCGGCGGCGAGGAGGTGGGGCGAAGTGCGCCCCCTTGGGCAAGGTCGTGGGCCGGAAGCGAGGGGCCAGGGCCGCCCAGGTCTCCGGCGCGAGGGGCTGGATCCCCTCCACCCAGGCGATCACCGGCGCCGGGAGCGCCGTCCCGGAGGCTGCGACGGGCACCCCGGGACTCTACCCGGTCCCGGGCGCTCCGCGACGAGCCGCCCGGATGCCTCGGGAGCGACCCGAGCGGTCGTCGATGAGGGGGCATCAGTGTGCGGCGATTTGGGGCAAGGGGGCTACCTTTGGTCTACGCCCTTTTGGTCGCGGGAAGACCGTGACCGACGCGTCCGACGGCACCATCGATGGCGAGCTATCCGACATTTGCGTTCTTTTCGCAGAGGCCAAGCCTCTGGGAGCTCGACGACGCCCTGAAGGCAACGCTCGGCGAGCTTCTTCCGTATGCACGAGCCGAAGATGCGGGCGGTGCCCTGGTTGAGGCGCCGAGGGAGCCGTCGTACCTCGTCTACTCGAGTGAGCTACATTCCATCGAGGTATCAGGCGCTCTAACTGATGCGGTGCTGATCGAGCTCGCCGACTTCCCCGCTACACTGTATGATAAAGGGGGTTCTCCCACGGACCAGATGATCGAAGAGAAGCGACAGATCGCGTTGACGATCCACGGTTATGACGCATTTTTCGTGGTTTGTATGCCTCTTGTTCGCTGCGCAGCTCTTGGGTTGTGGCGGGAACGACGACTCCCCATCGACCGATGGCGCGCCGCTCGATGACGGTCTGTCCTGCGCCGACCTCGCCGGGTCGGAGGCGGCGATCCTCACCGCTGCCGGCCTCGGCAGCCTCACGGGAACCAGCGACGTCGGGGCGGGCTGCTACGTGTCGGCGGGCGACGCCACCGTGAACGCCTATGTGCCGCCGGACCCGGATCCCGAAGCCTTCTTCGCCTCGTCGGGCATCGAGACAGTTCGTGACGGCGAGGTCCTCATCGGCGACAACTTCGGCGGTCCGATCGCTGCGACGGCCGTGGGGAGCAGCGTGCTCGCGGTCGAGGCCTTCGACGACGACGGCCCGATCGCGCTGACCGCGGCGCAGCTGGACGCGACGGTGGCCGAGGTCGTCCAGGCCATCAGCAACTGACGCCACCCCCCAAGCCAGCACCTACCCCGCCGAGGTGCCGAGCGTGTCCTGCGTGGACCCGGTCAGCAGTGGGTCGCCCGCCCGTCCGGCGGCGGCGGCGGCGGGATGGATGGGGCCCCATGCCCGGGGGATACTGGACTTCCATGGAACTCTACTTCACGCCCACGTCGCCCTACGCGCGAAAGGTCCGCATCGCGCTCATCGAGCGAGGCCTGGCGGACCGGGTGGCGGAGCGGCCGGTGAATCCCCTCGAGGACCCACCCGCGTTCCACACCCTGGCGCCGTTCGGGAAGGTGCCCGTGCTGGTCGACGACGGGGATCGCTCCCTGTTCGACAGCCGGGTCATTGGGGCCTTTCTCGACCAGCTCGACGCTCCGGGTCCGCGTCTCCGACCCGTGGAGCCCGACGCCGCCCTCGACGACATGCGCCTCGAGGCGCTGGCGGACGGGATCCTCGACTGCGCCGTCCCCGTCGTGATGGAGCGTCGGCGCCCGGCCGGTGAGCGGAGCCGCGACTTCGAACGGCGCCAGGTCGGCAAGATGCGTCGCGGCCTCGAGGCCCTGGCCATCGACCCGCCGAAGGCCCCGGCGCCCCGGGAGGCCCCGACCTTCGGTCTCATCGCCGCGGGCTGCGCCCTACGCTACCTGGGGTTTCGCCTCGGTGACGAGACCGCGCTGGCGCTCCCGGACACCCTCGTCCCGGTCCACGAGGCTCTCGAGGCCCGCGATAGCTTTCAGGCCACCGCCCCCCCGGCCGGCTGACGCCGCGGGGGACGACCTGGTGCCGGACGCAGGCTCGGGCGGCGACGCCGACTCGCCCTGGATCTTTCCGGGATCTGTCGTCCTCGCCCGGTTCGGCGTAGCGTGGATCTCGGCTGCTCGCTGGCCGCCTGCCCTCTCTGGACGCAACCGATGACCCTCGGGTAGGTACTCCCACCATCGACGACCGTGGGCTCCCGGCGCCTGCGCGCTTCCCGCCTGCTGACCGAGCTCGGGCGGCGAAGTCGGGCCGAGCGGGGACCCATCGTTCCCGGCCCCTACCGACTTCCGTCCATGACCACCCCTCCCTCCGCCGATCCCGAGCTCGATGAAGTCCGGACCGCGACCGCCAAGATCATGAAGCGGTTCGGGCCAGACTACTGGCGCAGCGTCGACGCCGACCGCGCTTTCCCCATGGACTTCTTCAACACGATCGGTAAAGCCGGTTTCTTCGGGACCTTCATCCCGGAGGCCTACGGCGGGGTGGATGCGGGGCCCCGGGTCGCCTCCGTGTTGGTCGAGGAGATCAACCGGGCCGGCGGCGACGCAGCGGCGGTCAACGCCCAGATGTCGATCTGCCGCACCTTGGTCCTCCACGGTACGGACGCGCAGAAAGCGGCGGTGCTACCGGCGGTGGCCGAGGGCGCGTTGCGCTTTTTGACCGTGGCCGCGACGGAACCGGAAAGCGGCGCCTCGATGAACGCCCTCGCCAGCACGGCCCGCCGCGACGGCGACGCTTGGGTGCTCGACGCGGCGAAGGTGATGATCTCCTTCGCCGCCCAAACCCGCTGGATGATCCTCTTGGCCCGCGCCGAGGAGGGTACGACGCTGTTTCTCTTGGACCTCGAAGAGGTCGGCGAACGGGTGGAGATCACCCCGATCGACATGGTGACCAACCGCCAGAGCGCGAGCCTCTTCCTCGACGGGCTTCGGGTCCCCGACCGGGCGCGGATCGGACCGCCCGGCCAAGGCCTTTCCTGCCTGATGCAAGGCTTCGTCATCCGGCGGGTCCTCGCCGCCGCCGAAGCCATCGGAAACGCCCGCTTCCTCCTCGACCGCAGCATCGAATACGCGCGGACCCGAAGCACGATGGGGGAGCTCATCGGCATGCACCAGGGTGTCCAGTATCCCTTGGTCCAGGCCTACAACCGGGTCGAGGCCGCGGACTTGGTCCGCTGGGACACGCTGGACCGTGTGGACCGGGGGGAAGACGCGGTGGCCCGGTCGGCGATGGCCAAGGTGCTCGCGTCCGAGGCCTGTTGGGAGACGACCCGGGCCGCCCTCACCACCTTCGGGGGATGGGCCCTGGCCACGGACTACCACGTCGAACGGAAGCTCCGGGAGGCGACGGTCTACGTCTTCAATAACCTGCTGATGAACCTCATCGCCGACCGCGCCCTCGGGCTCCCCAAGCGACCCCGCCCGGATGGCCGTCAGGCCGGAGACGCCGGCGCATCCGGCGCCGCCGGCGGGTCTGGGGCGACCTCGAACGACGGGAGCCGAAAGGATCCGGGCTCGTAGGCGCAAAGCGGATCTTCCCCGAGGGCGTCGCCGGTCATCGAATAGGCGCGGGCCCGGGACCCACCGCAGGCGAAGCGGAACTCGCACCGACCGCAGCGGCCCCGGTAGCGGCGCGGGTCCTGGAGCGCTTGGAGGGAAGTCGACGTCCGGTAGATCTCGTCGAGGGGGCGATCTTTGACGTTTCCGAGGAGGGGATAGGGCAGGAATCCGGCGGGGTAGACCTCGCCGCGGTGGGAGACGAAGACCACCCCGTTGCCATCCCGGATGCCGAAGGACATCGCCCGGGCCCTCGCTTGGATGCGGTCGAGGGGGGTGCCCGCGGCGAGGCGACGCTGAACCCAATACCGACGATAGTGGGGTGCTTCCGTCGTGCCGACCTGGAAGGGGGCCTCCGCCGAGGTCTCGTAGACCCACTCGAAGAGACGTTCCACGTCGTCGGCGGTCGGTGTGTCGAGCGCCGCGCCCCGCCCCATGGGGACCAACAGGAAGAGGCTCCAACGACGCACGGGAGGCGCCGCCGTGTCCCGGAGCAGCGCGTAGAGGTCCCGGACATGGGGCAGGGTGCGCGCCGTGACCGTCGTGTTGACCTGGACCGGGATGTCCTGGGCCCGGGCCCAGCGAAGCGCGTTCATCGAGTGGGCGAAGGTCCCGGGGACGTTTCGGAACGCGTCGTGGAGGGCGGCCGTCGGACCGTCCAGGCTCACGCCCATCGCGTTGACGCCGAGCTCCTTGAAGCGGGCGACCCGGCTCTCGGTCAGGCGGGGGGTCGTGCTCGGCGTGATGGAAAGCCGAACGGGAAGGGACCGGCCGTAGTCGATGAGCTCGTCGAGGTCCGGGCGTTCCAAGGGGTCGCCGCCGGTCAGGACGATCATGCTCCCGAGCTCCTTCACGCTCCGGAGCAGGGCCTTGCCTTGGTCCGTCGTGAGCTCCCCCGGGTCGCGGTGGGGGTTCGCGCTCGCCCGGCAATGCTGGCACGCCAGCCCACAGGCGATGGTTGTCTCCCAGTAGACGTTCCGAGGCTGCCGTCGAAAGAGAAACCCTGGGATATCGGTTCCGATGCGCTCGAGCTCCATCCGGTCCTCCTGCTCCCGTCGGCCGGGGCCTGAGCCCTTAAGTAGACGCGAGGCCCTGGAATGCAGGGGTACGCCGCGTAGGCCGGGGGAGCAGGAGTCAGCGGATGGCCCGGTACTTGGGGTCGGCGACGAGGGCGCGGACGAGGTCGTCGAAGCGACGACCGCCGTCGACGAAGGCGCGGGTCTGGTCCTCGAGCCAGCGCTGCTCTCGGATCTCGAGGGGTCGTCCGAGGAGGCGTTGGGCGAGATTTCGAACCGCGCAACGGGCGACCTGGTGCACCTCCGCCGGCTCGTCGACGAGGGCCCGGGGGCCCTCCTCCACCGCGGCGAGGTCCTGGTCCTCGAGCCAGCGGGCTGCCAGGGGAAGGCCCCGGTAGAGAGCCACCTCGTCCTCGTGGGCGTTGCCCGGGGTCACGAAGTAGGCCTCGCAGAAGGCCGAGCAGCGGGCCGTCCCGTCCCCGCACCGGGCGCAGGGAGTGTAGGGCTCGGTGAAGCTCATCAGCTCGGGCCGGAAGAAGCCGTAGATGGTGTTGTTGCGCCACCGTCCCCAATGGGCCGCCGCCGGCTCGAGCACCTGGTGGCAGTCCGCGCAGCCCGACCGTTCCCGAAGATTCGGCGGCGGGTCGTCTTCCTCGGCGGGGAGGCCGTCTTCCGATGGGACGAAGGGGTCGCAGAGAAACTCGCTGTAGAACTGGTTGGCACGCGCCCGATCGCTGGCGAAGCGCATCAGGTAGGCGACGGTGGTCAGCACCCCGGCGTGCACCTCTTCCCGTTCCACGGCCATCCACGTGTCCTGGTCCTGGAAGTCGAGTTCCTCCGGAAGGGTACCCAGGGCGGTCTCATAGACGACCCCGTTGGCGATGTCCTCTCGCGCCGCCCCCGCCATGTATCGGTAGAAGTGTGCCGAGGCGCCGTTCACGAAGGTCGTTCGGGTGGTGAGGATCTCTTCGTAGGGTGCCCCGCGACGTACGACGTCTTCGACGATCCGAAGGGGCTCCTGGGTGAGAGCCTCCCGGATGGGCGCTTCGAACAGCCCGCCGGGGGTGCAGCGGCGCAGGTCGTCGCCGCAGCCGCACGCCGGGTCCGGCGCGTGGCCGTCGCAGGGGGCACCATAGAGCCCGACCTCGGCGTTCTGGGCGTCGAAGGCGCAGACACGGATCGGCGTCTCCGGGTCCCAGTAGGGCCGCACCCAGACCCATCCTTCCTGCCGGCAGGTGCCTCCTCGGCAGCTGTCCGCGTCGAAGGTCAGGATGGGGACGGGCCGGCCCTCTTCGTCGAACTCGGTCTGCTCCTGGTCCAGGCAGAAGAGGCCGGGACGGCCGCGGTAGAGATTCGCGGAGACGAGGATCCGCCAGCGGTCACCAGCCCGGTCGTAGCTCAGCCGCCGGGCTGCCGGTACGATGTTCGGCAGGTTGGCGAGGGTGCTCCAGAGGAGGCTGCGGTGGTACTCCCGGACCGTTCGGTAGTAGCTAGGAGCGCCGACCATCTCCGCGATCATCGACTCCGCCTCGGCGGCGGGGTCGGCGGCATCTCGGACCCGCTCGAGCTCGTTCACGTTGGGGATCTCTCCCCGAAGGTCGAGAGAGGCTTGGCGCAGGAGCCGCAGGGGGTCGATGGACTCCGTCGGCGCGCAGACCGGCGGCGAGCCCCCAGAGTCCTCGGCCCGGGCCCGGCCGAGGCCGCCCGAGCTAGCGACGACGAAGGCCGCGGCGACAAGGGCGGCGCGAGGGGATGCTCCGACCCGAAGACCGGGCGGGATGGACTCGAAGGAGACGCGGAGAGACTGGGTCACGCGGCGCTCCCTTCGATCCAGGCGTCGAGGACGGTGGCGCGGAAGGGGCTCGGGTCGAGCCCGGCGGCCGCGGCGAGGGTGGCGCCAACGTCCTCCGGCAGGAGCACCTGCCCTCGAGTCACGGGACGCCCGCTGACGACGTCGATCTCGACGAGCCCGAGGGTCTCTTCCCGGGTCGCCCCCACCACCCCGCGCCGGAGGGCACCGCCGAAGACCAGCACCGAGCTCGCGAACCAGTGGTCCCGTCCCTGGACGCCGTTCAACCGAGGGGTGCGGCTGAACTCGGAGAACACCGCCACCGTCGTCCGGGCGAGGTCCGGATCCGTCTCCCGGATGCGGGCGAGGAAGACGCCGAGGGCGTCGAAGGCGCTCTCGAGAAGCACGGGCTGACTCGCCGCCCACTCCGGGCCGTGGGTGTCGAGCCCGGCCTGCAGCTGGGCGGTGACCGAGTGGGAAAGACCGGTGACCAACAGCTTTTCGACGGTGGCCGCAACGACCCCGGGGTCGCCCCCGTTTCTGGGGTTGGTGATCCCGTAGGCGGACATCAAGCGTTCGTCGGCGGCGAGGTCGAACTCGTCCTCGAGACCGCCGGCGAGGAGCTTCCTGACCCGGTCCCGGGCGAGCAGCAGGTCGTCCGCCGGGCTCGGCCCCGTGTAACCCGGCGCGACGCAGGGATCGAGACGGTCCTGGGTGGCCTCGAGGAGGAGCTGGAGCTCGTTCGGGAAGACCGGGGCGATGGGGCGGAGAAGGTCGACGACCTCCGGGGCGCGACCCGTCCGGATCCCGGTGAAGGCCGGGTCGAAGGATTCGTTCCGAGTGGGGACGCCGATGGAGATGTTCGGCAGGATGGTCTCGCCTTCGTTTGGGACGGTAGCCATCAGGGTGCCCAGGGAGTCACCCCGGGGCACCGCGCCGGACGGAGGGCGGAAGGTGTTGACGTAGGCCCGGCCCGTCGGGTGGGCGACGGTGTTCATGTTGATCCCGTTGAAGAGGGTCAGGACGTCGGCGTGGAGCGCGAGGCTGCGCATCGGGGCACCCCAGAGCACCTCTCGGCCCCCGAGGCTCACGGCGATGGGGTCCCGGAACCGAGGCTCGAGAAGGGACGTGCCGAGGTCGATGCCCGAATAGGTTCGCGCCGGGTCCCGGGCGTCGGGTCCGAGGAGCAGGTCCCAGCCGCCGTTCAGGAAGAAGGCGACGAAGCGCCGGACG
>DAPKRP010001037.1:0-3094 GCA_031800515.1 Polyangiaceae bacterium LLY-WYZ-14_1
GCCGCGCTGGCCTGGCACCTGCGCTTGAGACGCGGGCGGCGGGGCGGGCTCCGTCTCCCGAACCCCACCCGGCGGCTCGCGCGCGGGGGTCTCTTCGGTCGGCGGCGCCTCCCCGTCCTCTGGGTCCCCCTGGGCCCGGGCGGTGACGGCGGCGAACGTCGACGCCAGCGCCAGCAGCGCCCATCGCAGGGCCCATCGCCATCCCGCTGCGGTGAGTCCCTTGGCCCGGAGGCTCGGAACGGGTTGCCACCGATCCCGGACGCCCCGGGCGGCGCGAGCGAGCGACCGCTTCATGGGTCAAGAGGACGGCCGGCCGATCCCGCTGCTGGCGCCACCGCGGGTTCGGTCAATGCCGAACGGGCTCGCCCCCCGGCCAGAGGGCGGTGACCACGAGGTCGCCGGGGGCGAAGCCCAGGTCGAAGGCGTCGGTGACCGCCTGCTCCGCCAGGTCGACCTCGAAGACCTGCTGCCCATCCGGGTCACCGACGTAGGCGAAGCCGTCCCCGACCGCCAGCCGGCCGGCGGGTCCAGCGAGGGACAGGGCGACCTCTCCCAGCACCTCCCCGTCCGACGACAGCAGGACCAGCGCCCCATCGTCCCGCAGGACGAGCACCCAGCGACCATCCCGATCCGCCGCGACGTCGGCGACGGAGCCGCCGACCTCGACCCGCTCGGCCGACTCGGTGGCCGGATCGACCAGCAGGACCCCGGACGCCCCGCCGTCGCCGACGAAGACCGGGAGGTCGTCCTCGGCCAGAAGCCAGGCGGGGGATGGAGCGTCCGCCGGGAGTGCGATGCGCGCGCTTTCGAACGCTTCGTCTTCGTCGTCCCAGGTCAGGGCCAACAGGTCATCCCCGCAGCCGATGACCACCCGCTCGACCACCCCGGTCCCTGCCGTCGGGCTTGCACAGGGCATCCCCATGGGAGCGGGGGGACCGAAGTCCGTGGTCCCAGGCGGCAGGAGGGTCAGGCCCCCGGCCGCCTCCGTGACGATCAGATGCCCCCGGGCGACCAGGGCGAAGCCCGGGTGAGGCTCGGTCTGGAAGGTCCGCCAGACGGGCGAGCGGGTGCGGTCGACGTCGGTGCGCAGGTTGCCGATGCTCCGCTCGAAGAGGGCATCGGCGCGCCCCGCCTCCGGGTCGAAGGCGACGACCCAGCCGCCGGTGGCGTCGAGAAACGGGGCCGCTAGACCCTCCCGGGCGAGGTCCGGGTCGACCTGGACCGCCGCCGGCTCCTTGTAGACGTGGAAGTGGTCGACGTGGTCCCAGACCCAGACCCCCGTTCCCAGCACGTCGATGCGGTCGGCCTCGGGCTGGGAGGCGACGACGGCGGTGATCTGGCGGCTCAGGGGCCGCTCGAGGACGGCCGGGGCGGCGAGCTCGTAGCGGGTGACCTCGACGTCGACGTCCAGGTCCCAGACGCTGACCGTCCCCGACCCGGCGGCGGCGGCGACCAGGCGGCCCCGCGTCTCGAAGACCTCGCCCTCCGGCGGGGCGCCACCGGACCCGCCATCACCGCACGCGGTGAGGGTCTGGAGCATGGCGGCGACGGCGAGGCCGTTGATCCATGGGCCGGGGCCAGAGCGCGGGAGGGAACCGAAGGCAAGAAAGCGCGGCGAGAGAATCACGATGACGACCTCCGCTCGCGAACATGGTGCACTTGCAACGCCGTTGCAAACATGCTCGAACCCCGCCTGTCCAGATGGCGGTGGGTCGGACGTCGTCCGCCCCGGACGGTCAGAGCGAGCCCGAAGCCATCGGGACCGGAACCTTTGGGAAACAACGGAGAGGAGAACGATCGATGCTCGGACATCACACCCTGACTTGGCTTCTGAGAACCGCGTCCCTGGGCGTCCTGGTCGCCGGAGTCACCGCCGGCTGCGGGGACGATGGGGACGGCGGCGGCGGCAATGGCCCGACCGGCGCCCTGCGGGTCTGGCACCTGGCCCCGGACGCGGAAGAGGTCGACGTCTTCGTCGACGGCGAGGTGTTCCTGCCGGGGTTCACCTTCGAGGACAACACCATGATCACCGACCTCCCGGCGGGCAGCTACGACATCGCCGTCGCTCCGGCCGGCGCGGGCATCGACGAGGCGGTCATCGAGGTCAACGGCTTCGCCCTGGGCGAGGGAGAGACCTGGACCATCGCCGCGATCCAGACCGGGCGGGACCCGAACGTCTACGCCGCCCTGCCCATCCAGCAGGAAGAGGCGGACCCGGCCGCTGGCAACATCGCGTTCCGCGTCTTCCACGCGAGCTTCCTCGTCCAGGGGCCGGTCGACGTCTACAACCTCGACGATCCGGCGGCGCCCGTCCTGACCAACCTGGCGCAGGGCACCGCGGCACCGAGCGCCCTCGAGGTGCCGAACGGCGCGTACAGCTTCGGCATCGACATCACCAGCCCGGCGGACGGCACCATCGACCTCGAGATGGGCGCGCCCCTCGACATGCCGCCGGCCGGCGCCCGGGTGCTCCTCGGGGTGATCAGCAAGCCCGAGGACGACGAGGTGGAGACCGAGGTGGTCTACATCGTGAACGACGGTCTCCACGAGGAGGTCGAGCTCGAAGAGGCCCAGCCGGAAGGCTGAGCCCGGGCTCGAGCGCACCCATCCAACCCCTCGGCCCCCGGGCGCGGCCGCTCACGCAGCGGCTGCGCTCAGGGGGCGTCGTGGGTGAACCCGGTGCGCCGCCCTCCGCCTCCGATCGCCGAGGCGGCTCGCGTCGGGGTGAGCGAAGGGCGACCCGATCCCCCCATGATCTCGGGGGGCTGAGGCGATGTGTTCCGCGAAGTAGACACCTGGGCGTCGTTCTTGCTTGACGCTTTGGGTGATGCCTCGGTCGCGGATGTTCAGTCCAGGGCCCGCCCCGTCGTCGACGCCGTCTCAGCGGTCGGCTCCCGCCGGGCCGGACCTCGTCGACCCGGTCCTTCTTGCCAGGACGGACCTCGCCCCATCGCACCAGCGGGCTGACTTCGGGCCCCGCCTCCACCCCGCCCCGGTCCGAGCCTGGGGTGACCGGCCCCGTGCCTCCCGGGATCCGGAGCCGAGCCCGCGCATCGGCCCGAACGCGGTGCTCCAGACGCTGGCCGCCATCGAG
>DAPKRP010001038.1:0-3633 GCA_031800515.1 Polyangiaceae bacterium LLY-WYZ-14_1
GGCTGATGCACACCTCGGGCTGGCTCGGGCCGACCTGCCTGAGCGAGTGGCACACGGCGTCGCTCCTGATCCCGAGCGGGGGGCTCTTGGCGGTGCTCGGCGCGGGGGAGCTCTCGCTGGACCACGCGCTCGGGCGCCGGATGCCCGGCCTCGCCCGCCGATGGCCCGCACGCTGGTCGATGGGCGGCGCGCCGAGCCGGCGTCGGGCTCCGCCCCGGCGCCTTATCCTCGGCGTCTCCGTCGCGCTCCTCGCCTACATGATGGGGACGAACCAGGTCTTTCACGGGGGCGTATGGGGCCCGCTCCACAATCACTCGACGGTGCCCGGGATCGAAGTCGGGGCGCCGGTCCTCGACTCGTCGGGCGAGCTTCGTGTCTCGCTCTACCGGGACCGGGGGCCGGAGACCTGGGGCGCGCACGTCGTCGAGATCCGGCTCGTCACGCCCGCCGGCGAGGTCCTGCACCGCTACCCCGCCGCCGCGTTGCGCTCGCTCGACCGGGAGCGGATCGTCAACGTTTACGTCAACGAGGTCCAGCCGGGGCCGCACGCCCTCGAGGTGCCCCTCGGCGCCCGGGCCACCGTGGCGCTGCCGTTGCCCGCCCGTCTGCGCACGTCCGACGTCGCCTGGCGCGTGGAGGTCGCGGAGGTCGGCGGCCTGGTCTTCCGCTCCGAGATCGTCCCTGGCGGGGCCGCTGGTTCAGCCTCGGCGAACCTGCGATAGACGTAGGCCCGGGCCCGACACTGCCGCGAGCTTCGCCGGCCCATCCCGAGCGCACCCTTCGTGCGTCTTCAACGCATCGCACACAGCCGCCGATGTCTTCAGTGTGAGGCGCAGACGGCGCATCGCCCCCGCCGCACGCAACGAGCAGCAGCGCACGCAGAGGCAGTGGCCTCACGACGGGTCGCCCTCGTTAGTCGGCAAGCCGAGCGTGCCCCACGCCTTCATGCCGCCGAGCAGGTTGTAGACCTGAACGAATCCGGCGCGCAGCAGCATGCTCGCGGCGAGTCCGGCGCGGTGCCCCACGCCACAGGTGACGACGATGGGCTTTCCGCGAGGGAGGTCGAGTTCGGGCAACGTGTCCTCGAGGTGACCGACGTACGCGTGCAGCGCGCCTGGAATGTGACCGGCCGCGACCTCGTCCGCTTCCCGGACGTCGAGGACGGTGAACTCGCGCCTGCGCTCAACCAGCTCACGTGGCGTGATCGTACTGCAGCGACGCACCGGTCGGCCCGAGTCGCGCCAAGACGAGAAGCCGCCGGACAGGCCGCCCGCCACGGCGTCGATACCGATGCGGGCGAGGTGCGAGACGGACTCGTCGAGCGAGGAGTGATCGTCGCCGACCAGCGCGACCGCGGATGCGTCGTGCGCGACCCAGCCGCTGAACACGGGCAGGCCGCCTTGCCAGACGGAGTATGCGTCCGCGATGTGCCCTCCGGCGAAGGACTCAGGAGAGCGCGTGTCGATGAGGGTGGCGTCACGAAGCGCCGCGGCGAGGGCATCCGGGCCGAGCATCGGGACGGCGCTCGGCGGCCGTCGGAGCGGCCGACCTCCGCGCAGGTTGACTTCCTCCATGTGCCGGAAGTACGGGGGACGCGGCAGGCGCTCGCTGCCCTTGTGAGCGACGAAGTCGCCACGACTCATCGTGAACACGACGTTGCTCTTCCGCTCGGTGCCGATGGTCGAAAACGGGAGCGACGACATACCGCTTCCGCATACCGAGCCCGGCCCGTGCGCGGGGAGCACGATGACGCCGTCGCCGAGCGGGGCGATCTTGTCGTGCACCATGTCGTAGAGAAGAGCTGCGTTCTCGCCCTGACGGTCTCTTGCGGGAAGATCGGTGCGCCCGGTCTCGCCATAGAACAGCGCGTCTCCAGTGAGAACGGCCCAGGCCTCTCCATCGATGAGCACGGCGTACGACATGCTCTCCGGCGTGTGACCTGGTGTGTGGAGCGCACGAAGCGTCACGCCACCGAACCCGATCTCGTCGCCATCCGCGAGGCGGTGATCGCCGCGGCCGAAGCAGTCGTGCCTTCCGTTCACCACCTCGGCACCCGTCAGCTCCGCGAGATGCGTCGAGCCGAGCTCGAAGTCCTCCTGGCGGTGAGTCTCGATGATGTATCGGACCCGTGCGCCGAGCGCGCGCGCGACCTCGAGGTACTCGCCGACGTCGCGTCGGGGATCGACGACGACTGCATCGTCGCCGTCGGCGATGACATAGGCGTAGTGGCTGATGGACGGGGTCTCGATGCGACGCAGCTTCATGCCGCCTCCTTTCCGGGGTAACGAGGAACTTTGGGCGCAACACTCGTTCCGTCGGTAACGGTCGCTCATGCAGCAACGGTCGGGGCGAGGAGATGCGGATTCTCGCCCCTCGTGTGGCAGAGTTCACCGGGCGTCGGCGGTCAGCGAGAACGTGATACGTCGGTGGGATGCGACAAGCGCTGGGAGGCTCCTCCTGCTTCGCCGGCACCAGTTGCCGGTCGCGGGGTACAGGCGACGAAGCCGAGCTTCGTCGACGTGGAGGACCGCGTCGGAGGACACCCGATGCGCTTGCGGAGGGGATTCAATCCTTATTCGGGTCGCTGGTACGCCCGGTTCGTCCGCCACCCCGAAGAGCTCCCAGACGGCGCAAAGATCGGCATCGCCCGGACGTGGGAGTACGACCCCGACTTTGCCGAAGAACCGGAGCTCATCCTCGGCACGTTCGACGCCGAGCGGATGCGCGTCCTCTCGCCAGCCGGAGGTAAGTGGGCGAAACCGAGCTCGGGCAGACTTTCTCTGGCTTCCGACTCGTCGAGCTCCGCGCGAAGCTCGGCCTCGTCATCCCCACGCGGCGCGAGAGGCCCAACCGCCCTCTGCCGCAGCGGTTCGCTCACCCTCGGATCAGGGTCCGGGGGACGCGCGGTGAGACAGCTCGTCTGCCGTGTCGGCGGTCGTCGGAATGGTGGAGCTGAGGGGGATCGAACCCCTGACCTCATGACTGCCAGTCATGCGCTCTCCCAGCTGAGCTACAGCCCCAGATTGTCAGCGCGCCCGGGACGCCGTGCCCGAACGGGCCGTCTGCTTTGATGCTGAAGCGGGTCGCTGTCAACTGCTTTTGCGCCGCGCCGATGGTCGCTTGCGCGTGCTCGGGGCGGGCTGGTCGTCCCCGCCGGTCCGGTCCTTCTGCCGGGCGGTGGCAGACCCGGCCTTCTTGCGGGCCCCGGCCTTCTTCTTCGTCGTCTTCTTCGTCGTGACGGCCTCGGTCGATCCCGCCTTCGTCTTCTTCTTCGGGGTCTTGCCGGTGGCCTTGCCGGCGGCCTTCTTCTTCGCCGTCGCCTTCTTCTTCGAGCCCGAAGACGTCTTCGTCGCCGCTTTCGTCCCGGCGGCGGTCGGGTTGGTCTTCTTCGTCTTCTTCGCCGTTCCGGCGCGTTCGGCCTTGGGTTTCCCCTGGACCGTCCCCGCCTTGCCGTCGGCCTTCTTCCGCTTGCGGGGCGTACCGGTCGTGGTCGCCGTCCGCTCCGTGGAGGTCGGCGGGGTAACCGCATCCGTGGCGCCGTGTTTCCCGCCCTCCTCCGGATGCGCCGGCGCTCCCCCGTCGCCTGTCGTCGACGCCGCGCCCGGGGGATCAGCCTCCCGGTGGCTCTTTTCG
>DAPKRP010001039.1:0-5365 GCA_031800515.1 Polyangiaceae bacterium LLY-WYZ-14_1
GTGGGGGGAACGTGGCCGGCGGGGGGACGGTCTCCGCCGCCGACGCCGGCGGCGTCGTCGATGGGCTCCCGGCGCCGTCCGCGTCCCCGAGGCGAGGTGGAAAGGCGGACGGCGGCGGGGGCAGCCAGGTCCCAGAAGCGCTCCGTCCGCCGCGGGCTGCCGGCGGCGGTCGGAAGGACCGGCTCGGGGCCGCCGAGGGCATGGTCGGCGGCGATGGCTCCGATCCCCGGTCGGGCATGCCGAGGAGCTCCCGGGTGCTCGGCTCCTCCGCGGGAAAGGGTGCCCGGCGAAGGGGAGGCGGGGAGAAGGGGGGTGCGGTCTCCCGGGGGCGCGCCTCCCCGCCCGTCGCCGATGGTGCGACGCTCGAAGGGCGCCCGGCGCCAAGGGCGCTCCGAGCCGGTCGGGCGAAGATCCGGCTGAGGCCTGGAAGCCGCTGTCGCACCTCCGAGACGGCGCCGACCACGGCCGTCCGGGCCGCCGTCGCCAGGCGGTCTCGATTCCGCTGGATGCCGACGGATTCCCCCCGGAGCAGCCGCACGAGGGCGTCTCGGCCCAGCCGCTCGGTCTCCCGGAGCCCCCGCCGGCGGGCCTCCGCCTCGAGCTCCTTCCGAGTCCAGCCGTCGTAGGCTAGAGGCATCGCAGTCTCTCGTCCCCCCGGACCCCGGCGAGGACCTCCCGGCCGCGGCCGACGTCCTGCTGGATCTGGGCCAGGAGGGCATCCAAGCCGTCGAAGCGTCGTTCCCCCCGAAGCCGAGCGACGAACCCCACCCGCAGGCTCGCCCCGTAGAGGTCGAGGTCGGCGGGCACGTCCAGCAGATGCACCTCCACCGACCGGCCCGCGTCGAAGGTCGGTCGCACCCCGAGGTTCGCCACGCCCTCCCAGAGGGGTTCCGCCGGCCCTCCACCGAGCCGGCGGGCGGCGACCGCATAGACCCCGTCGGCGGGCAGTAACGTGGGATCCACCTGGAGATTCGCCGTGGGAAAGCCGATCTGGCGCCCCCGCCGGTCGCCCTCCACGACGGTGCCGGAGACCTCGTGGAAGCGGGTGAGCCACCGCGCCGCCGCCTCGACCTCGCCCGCGGCGACCGCCTGACGAACCCGGCTCGAAGAGATGCGCTCCCCTTCGTCGAGCACCGGGGGGACCACCGCGACCTCGAACCCTCGCTCCGCTCCGAGGGCTGCGAGGCGCGCGACGTCCCCGGCGCGCCGCTGGCCGAAGCGGAAATCAGGCCCGACGACGACCCCACGGGCCCCGAGCCCTTCGACGAGCACCCGGTCGACGAAGGCCTCCGGGCTCAGGGCGGCGAAGGCGCGGTCGAAGGCCTGGACCGCCACCTGGTCGGCACCGGCCTCTCGAAGCAGCTCCCGCCGACGGGGGACCGTGGTCAGCAGTGCCGGGGCCCGTTCCGGGGCGAGCACCGCGGAGGGATGCGGGTCGAAGATGAGGGCAGCCACCTCCGCGCCGAGGGGACCGGCCATGGTCCGAGCGCGGTCGACGAGCGCCCGATGCCCTCGGTGCACCCCGTCGTGATTGCCGGGGGTGACCACCGTGGCGCGCCCGCGGCTCGACCCGGTATCGTGCGCGGTCATCCGCTGGGGAGCGATTATGGACGTCGCGCCCGGGCGATCAACTTGCTCGCCCCTGGCTTTGGCCGCAGCTTGATCCCGTGGAGTTGATGATCGCGGGGACGGGCGTCGGTCTCGGCCTCGGACTGATGAGCTGGGCCCGCCGCCGAGCGCGCGCGCTCCGGCCCCTGCCGGAGGCGGTGCCTCACCGCCCGATCGGCGAGCTCGAACAGGGGCGGTTCCGGGTCGAGGGCCGCATCGAAGCCATCGAAACGGTCGACAGCCCGAGCGACGGCGCCGCCTGCGTTTTCGTCGAATCCGCGGAGTACCGCACCTTGGGAAGCGAGCTCGTTCCCCTGCTCAAGCAGGTGGGGCACACGATGCAGAGCCACCCCTTCTACCTCGACGACGGGACCGGTCGGCTGTGGGTCGACCCGGCCGCCCTCGACATCGAAGCGGTCACGCTGACGGAAGACTCGGGGCTCTACGCCGAACGGCGACTCCGGGCCGGCGAAGAAGTCGAGCTCGTCGCGACCTTCCGCCCGCGCAGCGTCGAGGCGGCGGGCGGCCCATACCGGTCCCAGGCGCTGGCCTGGGAGCCCGTGGACGACGCCCTCGGCCGGCCTCGCCTCACCTACCGTACGGAGCCCGGCATGATCCGCCCCCGGGACGAGGGCTCGGCGTTTCTCGGGGGGGCGGGCGCCCTCCTCGTCGCCGCCGGCACCGCCTTCGGGGCTCTCGCCCTCTGGTTTTGAGGCGACTTCTGGTTCCGGGGAAGGACCCGTCGGTGAGGCGACCGGCCGCGCGGCGCGCCGGGACGCCGGTCCTCGTGTCGGGGGCGCTGCTGCTCGGTCTGACCGCCCCGCCGTCCGTCGGCCGGGCAGACCTCCTCGGGCGCCTCGTGCCCGGGCATGGGCACCGGGAGGCCCTCCGCACCGGGACTCCCGCCGAGCAGCTCCGGGCCGCCCGTGCCCTCGGGCGGGTCGGGGATGCGGCCGCCGCCGTCGCGGCCCTCGCCGAGGCCCTCGTCGCGCAGGAGGGCCAGGGCTCGGATCGCCGGGCCGTGCCTCTCCAGGCGGCGATCGTCCGATCCCTCGCCCGCCGCGGCGCGGCCCCGGAGCTCGAACGAGCGCTGCTCTCGGAGACGGCCTCCCCGCGCGCGGGGCGGGTACCCGGCGGCCTCGAGGTGCTGGCCTCCGCCCTCGGGGGGATCGGGACGGAGGAGGCCGCCAAGGCGCTCTTCGCCGGTGCCCGGGACCGGGAGACCTGGGCGGTCTTCCGGCAGGAGCTCTCCCGGATGGGGCGGGTGGTGCTCGCCCCGGCGGCGAGCGCCCTGGCCGACCCCGACCTCGAAGAGCTCGCCGTCGACGTCCTCTCCCGGGTCCCCGACCCGACCTCCGTGCCGCTTCTCGTTCCCCGCCTCACCGATGGGCGTGCGGAGGTCCGGATGGCGGCGCTCCGGGGCCTCGCCCGCATCGGGGATCCCCGGGCTGCCCCCGCCCTCGCCCAACGCCTCCGGGCGGCGGGCGCGGCGACCGTCGACGACCCCCTCGACGCCGCCGGCCCCCCCGCCCTGGCCACGGGGGAGCTCGACCTCCTCCTCGATGCCTGGGCGGCGGTCGCGCCCCCGGTCGACGCCGCCGACCTCATCGAGCCCTTCCTCGCCGGGTCTGGCACCTCCCCGGAGCTCCGGGGGGAAGCCCTTCGGGCCTGGGCTACCGTCGACCCGCCAGGGGCGCGACCCCGCCTGGCCGCGCTCCTCGACGGGACCGCCCCGCCCAGGACGGGACGGTTGGCCATCGAGATCGTCCTCGCCCAGCGGCATCCCGCCTATGCCCCCTTGCTCGCCGCCATCGCCCGGGCACCGGAGAGGGCGGATACCGCCTGCGCCGCCCTGGCGGAGCTCGACGGGGGGGCCGGCCTTCCGGAGCTTCGGCAGCTCGTCGCCCGCCCCGACCCCCGGGTGCGACAGGCCGCCCTGCGGGAGCTGGCCGTCGGTCTCCGCCGATGGCCCGAGGCGCCGGGCCGGACCGGGGCGCTTGCCCTCCTCGCCGATACGCCCCCGCCGGCCGGCGCGCCGCCCGAGGAGCGATGGGTGCTTCGGGCCCTCGCCCGGGACGCCGCCGTCCTTCCGGAGATCCGTCGCGGGCTCGGAAGCGAGGATCCCATTCCGCGCAGCCGCGCCGCGGAGGCCGCCGAGCACTTCCCCGACCCGAGTCTCCGGCGGGCTCTAGCCGCCGCCCTCCTGGTCGAGCGTCCGGGTCCGGAGCTCACCCGGCGGCTCGTGCGGGCCCTGCTCGCGCAGCGCAGCCTGCCCTGGGGCCGACGGCTGCGGGCCGTCGTCCTCGCCCGATGGCGAACGAGCCCGGTGCTGCTCCTCCTTCTCGGGCGAGCCCTCGGGGAAGGAGCCTCGGACCCGGCGGCGGCCCGCGCCGAACGCAGCGCTCTCCGGGCGGGGACCCGCCTGACCGACCCCCGGGGACGGGCGCTCGCCGCCCGGGGCCATGCCCTCGCTGGGGACGCCGGCGCCGCCCTCAGCCTTCTGCGCCTCGCCGAGGATCGAGAGCCGCTGGTCCGCCTGGCGGCCGCCTGGGCCCTCGCCGTCCTGGCGCCGGCGGAACAGGTCGAAGCCCTCCGCGGCCTGGCCCGGGTGGAGCCTCGGGGGGAGGTCCGGGCGACCCTGCGCCGGGCAGCGGCGGGAGCCGACGGCGCCGCCCCGCCGCTGCCCGCGAGCCTCCGAGGCGACCAGGTCGCTCGCTTCCGAGTCGCCGTCGCCGCCGACCAGGCGCCGCACTCCGGGGCCGCTCCGGCGGTCGACGTGCTGCTTCCAGACGGGGACTGGCGCCGCCTCCGCCCGGGCTCCGACGGCGTCGCCCTGCTCTCGGACCTCCCCCCTGGTCGCGTCGACGTGCGGCCCCTGCCTTGACCCGCCGCGGGTTCCCCGAGCAGGCTGCCGACGGTGCTTACCCTGACTTTACCGGGCCTGGCCCTCATGCCGGGTTCTCCCCCCGGAAGGCCTCCCGGGGTCCCCGGACCGAGCTTCCTGGGGGCGGTGCTGGCCGGCCTCGTCGCCGGCTGCGGCGCCGGCGAGCTCGACCTGGACAACCACCGGACCCTCGAGGCGGAAGACGGCGCCTTTCGGCTACGCTATCTGAGCCCGCCCTGGCGGGTGAACCTGGACGGGACGGAAGACGGTCGGGATGGGCTCGTCCAGCTGGTGGTGGAATCCCCGTTCGTCTCCACCGAGCTCCCCGACGTCGAGGTGCCCGGGGAGGAGTTCTTCACCTACAACTTCGTGGTCGAGCGTCGCCGGGGAAACCCGGAACGGCTCGCCATCCAGGACGCCCGCCAGGTCCGACAGGGGCGGGGCCTCCTCCTCCGGGACGTCGCCGCCTTCGCCACCGACGCCGGGGACGCCGGCTTCGACCTGCTGGCCCAGCCCCTCGGGTTTCCCGTGCGGCGCCGCCGCAGCGTCTATCTGGCCGGGCCGGAGCCCGGGACCGTCTTCCACATCCGGGTGCTGGCCCTCGCGCCCCTCGAGGATGATCCGGAGCTCGAGGTCATGCTTCGGGCGGTCGAGGTCGCCCCCTTCGAGGATCCGTGACCATGTCGAAGCCCCGGCGGAGGAGAGGGGTCCGCCGCCACGCTCGGGACCGGCGCCAACCCGGTCCGCGCTCCCGGGAGGCGCGACGAGCCGCCGCGCTCCTGCTCGGGATGCTCGCGGTCGGGCCGGTCGTGGCGCGGGGACAACGCTTCCCAGAGGATGCCGGGGACCTGGCGGCGCCTCCGCCCCCCCGGC
>DAPKRP010001040.1:0-1505 GCA_031800515.1 Polyangiaceae bacterium LLY-WYZ-14_1
TCTTGATCTCCAGTCCGTCCCCAAACTCAGGTCTGGTTTCTGACGCGTCGAGCAGATAATAGGCTCGGTCTCCCC
Source organism: Polyangiaceae bacterium LLY-WYZ-14_1 (assembly GCA_031800515.1). Classification (GTDB taxonomy): domain Bacteria; phylum Myxococcota_A; class Polyangia; order Polyangiales; family DAPKRP01; genus DAPKRP01. The sequence goes on from DAPKRP010001040.1 coordinate 76, forward strand.
AGCGCTGGGTGGTACCTTCAGGAATGCGTTCATAGGAGAGAGCAGAAAACAGCAGGCTTTCGGGGAGGCTACGCGTCAGGGTGTCGATCTCCTCCCCGAAGAGCTCCACCACCAGCGAGTCCCCTGCATCGCCCTCGAAGAGAACCTTGTCGATCTTGTCGACCCTGTTGAAACGGGGATGATCGGAGATCTCCCAGTGACCCTCCTCGGGAAGCCGGTACTCGACGGTTCGATTGCCCGAGGTGACCCGGGTCCGGAAGAAGAACTCGCCGTAGTCCTTGAAGAACGGCTCGAGCTTGTCCTTGACCTGAATCCAGCGGAGGATGACCCGGAGCGTCTTTCCGGAGGTGTCCGACATGCGCGGCTCCTGTAGTGGGGTGGTGTGCGAGGCGTGATAGATACTTCGCGGTCCGCAGCCGGGTCAAGTCGATTCCATGGGCGCCGGCACCGTGCTTGAGTCCACGCGCGACACGACGATACCTTCTGCATGCGGCGACGCGTTCGCTACGCTTCGTCTGTCCCCTCTCCAGGGGACCCCCCGGTCCGCCCGGGCTCGACGGCCCGGTGGCTGCGTAGGGAAGAGTCACTTCCTGGCCGGTCATTCCCCCCCTGTCCGACAATGCCCGGGAAGACGACCGGCGGGCCCGTTTCGGGTGCGCAGCGTCGACGCCGTTCCGGGGTGCAGAGAGGGCGAGGTGCCGGGACATGCAGTTTCGATTTCTCTATCTGGATGCGGACGGCGTCGAGACCAAGGTCACGACGGTCGAGGAGTTGGCGGCGAAGATCCGCGCCGGCGCTGTCGGGGAGCACACCGTCCTCTACGACGCGCTCACCCGGGAGTGGGGACCCGCCGGGGTGCACGGCACCTGGCGGATGATCCGGGACGATCTGGATCGGGAAGAACACGTCACCACGAACCCCCGAGCGGGGATCCCCCCCGCGACCCGGCTCACGCTCGCACCCGACTTCCTCGACGACGAGGGCTCCGTCGCGGCCTTCGTGGCGGCGCGGGAGCGGGAACGCCGTGACGAGGCCCAGCGTCGGGGAAGCGACCTGGAGTTCCCTCGTGTCATGCGGGAGGATTCGGTTCTGGAGGTCCCGGCGGAGCCCCTGCCAGCCTCGGGCGAGCCCCTCTCGGAGCCGCCCTCCGATCGGACGGCCCCCGCCGGGGCGGGGGCCACGGCCGGCCCGGAGGACGTCCGGTCCCCTTCCCTCGCCCCCGGGAAGCGCGACGAGCCCCCGCGGGGCCCCACGCGGGCACCGGCGCGCCGCAGACGTCGCATCCTCAGACGAGGCGCAGCCGCGGCGCTGTCCGCAGCGGGACTCCTGATCCTGTGGGCCTGGGCCGGCGCCGGCGGGCCGGCGGACGCCGGGGCCGCGGGCGCCGGGGAGGCGGGGGTCGGCGGCGCTCCCCCGCCGGTGAACGACGA
>DAPKRP010001041.1:0-3395 GCA_031800515.1 Polyangiaceae bacterium LLY-WYZ-14_1
TAGACGTCCCGGAAGCCCTCCTCGCCGCCGTAGTAGGGGTCGGGAACCTCGGCGTCCGGCGGCGCCCCCGGCTCGAAGGAACGAAGCAGCCGAAGCTCGGCCCGGGCATCCGGGGGCCGGTTCGCGGTCAGCCACTCGAGGTTCGAGCGGTCCATCGCCAACAGGTAGTCGAAGCGGTGATAGTCCTCCGGCCGGACCTGTCGCGCGCTCCCCTGGAGGTCGAAGCCCCGGCGCTGGGCTTCCTCCCGGCTCCGGGCGTCGGGGGCCTCGCCTTCGTGCCAGCCGCTGGTCCCGGCGCTGTCGACCTCGATCGCGTCCTCGAGGCGTTCCACCTGGAGCAGGTGGCGCATCACCCCTTCGGCGGTCGGGCTTCGGCAGATGTTGCCGAGGCAGACGAAGCAGACCCGGATGGGCTCGACGGTCATCGGCGTCCCCGCCGGTTCATTCCGTGACCACCACCCGGCTGCCGCGGAAGGGCGTCTGGTCCGTCATGACCCCGAGCCAGCCGTCCGGCACCCGGGGCCAGGTCTCGTCGAAGACCCGATGGGCATCCGCCGGGGACAGGTTGATGCAGCCGTGGGAGCGCCGGAGGCCGAAGCGGCCATGCCAGAAGGCGCCATGGAGGGCGACGGCGCCTTCGAAATACTGAGCCCAGGGGACGTCTTCGATGCTGTAGCGCTCGTCCTTGTCGTCCCCGACGTTCGCCATCGTGTCCCCGATGTACTTGCGCTTGATGGTGAACTCCCCGACCGGCGAATCGAAGCCGTCCACGCCGCTCGACACCAAGGTCGCGTAGACCGGTGTGGATCCGCGATAGACCACCAGGGTCTGCTCCCCGAGGTCGACGTGCACCCAGGGCTCGTCCTCCTGGAGCCCCTGGGGCGGGTCGATCGTCTCGGCGACGGCGGCGAACCAGCTCTTCAGGTACCGCCGCTCGCCGCCTTCCAGCTCGAGCACGTGGTAGATGCGGCCGCCGACGTTTTCCCGACCCCGCCAGCCCTCGAGGAGGGCCTGCCTGGGGATCGCCTCCGCCTCCGGGTCCAGGACGACCCGGACCGTTCCATCCCCCCGTTCCACCTTCATCCGAGGCTGGGCGCCCCGGACGGTCCAGGCGACGGGGAGGCTCCAGCCTTCCTCCGTGAGGTCGACGCCTCGGAAGTCGGCGGGGGTGCTCTCGAGGAGCTGGGCCTGCTTCACGTAGCGGCCCCGCGGGGTGCGGACGAAGCGGCGGAAGGCCCGGACCTCCACCCCCGTGCTGGCCAGGAAGAAGCCCCGGTCGAGGTAGCGGTTCACCACCGCCGGGGGCCGGGGCTCGCTGGGGATCTCCCCGGCGAGCATCTTTTCCGCCCGATGCTCCTTACCATCCGCCAGGAGCTCGAGGACCCGCCCGGAATAGGCGAGGGCGGCCCGCTGCTCGTCCCGGGAGGGCAGGCGGTGATACTCCGGCACCATCTCTTCCTTGACCATCCAGTAGCCGTAGGGGAGCGCCTGCTCGCGATCCGGGGGCGGGACCTCGAACTCCGCCGTCGGCGGTTCCTCCCCCACGTCGATCCCCTGCCCCGCGCAGAGCCAGCCCCGGGGGTAGACCCGGTACCAGCCGGTGTTGCAGTTCTCGGTCTTTTCCACCTCCGGGGCGAGGCGGATCCGGGAGCCGACCCGGACCCAGCCGAGGGTGGTCGACTCCGGGTCCGGCGCCTCCCGGACGACCAGCTGCAGCCCGGTGACCAGGCCATGCAGCGGGAACTCCCGGTCGATGCGCGCCTGCCGCTCCCGCGCCTGCTGTTCCGTTTCCGTCAGAGCGGAGGACTCGAGGTCCCGCCCCGACGCCGCGGTCGCTTCGGTCTGGTCGGCGGCCTGGGCGGTTCCCTGGTCCCCGTCGCAGGAACAGCCCACCCCGACGAGGCCGAAGAACAGCGAGGTGACGGCTGCCGCCGCTCCGGCGGAGGCAGCGGGCCTCCGGGAAGGGCGACGGAGACCGGGGGCGTGGGACCGCATCCCACCGACACCGAGGGGCCCGTTCATGGCGGCTGGCATAGCAGGCTCGTCGCCCGGGTCACGGGTTCCGCCGATGGGGCGGGCCCCGCGCCGGAATCTGGTAAACTGGAGCTTCCGATGGACCTGATTCTCGCGCCGGACGTGTTCGTCAATGCCTCGGTGGCCTTGGGCAGCCCCCCGGACCAGGTCGTCCAGCGGGTGCTCGGGCGCCCGGACCGCCGCCCGAAGACCAGCGACTGGGTACTCGCCCGGGTCGAGGCGATGTTGACCGCCGTCGACGGCTTCCGCCGGGAGGCCATCCCGGACCAGATGGCGCTGATCCGAAAGCTCGTCGACATCGTCGAGCTCGACGGGGAGTTCGCGCCGGGAGATTGGGAGTCGGCGCTGGTGGCGACGGCCCGGGCCGCCCAGGCCCAGCGGGTGCTCACCGACCACCCGGACCTCGCGGACGTCAAGGAATCCGACGGAATCGAGTTCCAGTCGACGGAGGCCTGGCTCCTCGAGAGCATGATGCCGCCGCCTCCCCCCGTCGGCTGACGGAGCTCTCCGGCGGCTGCCTTCCCGGGCGGCTGGGGCCCCGAAGCTCCTGCGGCAGGTCAATCCGGGAGCCGCCCGCCGCCTCGCGGGGGCCTTCCCCAGCGCCAGCGAGAGGCTCCGCCGCCGTTCCCGTCGTGCCCGTCGCCGTTCTCCGGGGTTTCCGGCGACGGCGCGCCGCCGGCGGTCAGGGCGGGGGGCTTCTGCTGGGCGATGTCCTCGGCCAGCACCCGTTCGTAGCCGAGCTGCTCCCGAAGCCGCGCCATGGCGAAGGCGTCGACCAGCTTGCCCCCCTTCAGGCTGTGGGCCCGGAGCACCCCTTCGACGAGGAAGCGCCGGCTCCGGTAGAGGGCGATCGCCCGCCTGTTGTCGACCCAGACCTCGAGCTCGAGCCGCGCGAGGTGGCAGAAGCCTTCCCCGAGGGCGATGAGGGCGTCGAGGAGGGCGCTACCGATCCCCTTTCCGGCATGCTCCTCGGCGACGAGAAGCCCGACCCGGCCGGCGTGCCGGCGCCGGGCGTGCTCGTCCAGGGTGAGGGATCCGATCCCGAGGACGTCCCCCCGCTCCGACTCGGCGACCAAAAGCCGAGTCGCCTCGGAGAGCTCCTCGTAGCCCCGGACGAAGCTCTCCCGAGAGGTGAAGGGCAGGCGGAGGGAGCCGTCGACGGCACTCGGGCTCGCGGCGATCCGGGCCCAGGCGTCGACGTCCTCCGGCTCGAAGCCGCGCACGGCGATGGGAGGACGCGTGGGGCGTCGCCGTCGGGTCTTGGTCGCGCTCACCGCGGCGAGTGATACCACTGACCGATTCGAATCCCGTGATTCATGCCCACGCCCCGACCGACGTTCGCCGTTCCCCCTCGCCGTCGC
>DAPKRP010001042.1:0-8486 GCA_031800515.1 Polyangiaceae bacterium LLY-WYZ-14_1
CGCCGTCGCGGCGGCGGTCGGCCTCGGCGTCGCCGCCGCCCTCGTCGGCCTGCCCGTCTCCGCCGCGTCGGTCCACGCCCAGACCCCCGAGGCCCGCCTCAGCCTCAGCGTGAGCAACGACCGGGTGGAGGTCGGGGACACGCTGGAGCTCGAGCTTCGGGCCGAGGTCGAGGGCGCGCCGGTCCAGTCCCTCGAGCCGCCGAGCGTCGAGCCCTTCCAGGTCCTTCGTCGCTCCCAGCGACAGCCACGGCAGTTTTCCTTTTCCTTCGGGGGCCGGGTCCAGCAGTTCCAGTCGACGGTGGTCGACACCCTGCTCCTCCGAGCGACTCGCGCGGGCAGCTTCGTCCTCGGTCCCGCCACCCTGAAGAGCGGCGGACGCACCTTCCGGAGCAACCGGGTGAACGTCTACGTCGAGCCGGGCCCGGGGGGGCTCACCGCGCTCCCGGGAGCCGACGACCCGGACGCCTCCCAGGGCGGGCGGGACCTCCGGTCGGACCCGCGCCTCGACGACCCGGGGGAAAGCTACGACCCCCGGGCCTTCCTGCGGACGATGGTCTCCCCCACCCGGGCCCGGGTCGGAGAGCAGGTGACGGTGACGGTCCTGCTCTACGTCGCCGACCGGCTCCGGGGAAACCCGTCCATCCTGCGGGAGGCCACCGCCGACGGCTTCTGGGTCCAGGACCTCACCGACCGGCGCACCCTGGTCGAGGGCGAGCGGGTGACCGTCGGCGGGCGTCGATTCCACGTCTACGTGCTGCGTCGGTTCGCCGCCTTCCCCCTGAGGCCGGGGACGGCGACCATCGGCGAGGCCCGGGTGCGGCTGCCCCTCGGCTCCCGGCGACTGCGCCTCGGGCGGAGCGAGCCCATCGAGCGGTCGAGCCGGCCGATAGAGGTCGAGGTGGCGCCCCTCCCCACCGCCGGCCGCCCGGACCGCCTGCAGGGCGTCGACGATGGGGATATCGCCGTCGGTCGCTACACGATGAAGGGCACCCTCGACCGCCGGCGCATCGACACCGGGGAGGCCCTCACCGTGACCTACGTCGTCGAAGGGCAGGGCAACCTGAAGACGGTCCACCTCGACCTCGAGGTCGACCCGGGCAGCGGGCTCGAGGTGCTCCCCCCGGAGGTCGATGACGAGGTGCGCACGGTGGACGACCTGGTGATGGGCCGGCGAACCCACCGCTGGCTGGTCGTGCCGACCCGGCCTGGCGCCCACACCCTGCCCAAGGTCACCCTGCCGGTCTGGGAGCCGGAGCGGGGGCGCTGGCGCCTGCTCGAAGGGCCGACCCTGTCCTTCGTGGCGACGGGGGCGGCCCTGGCCGAGGACGACGATGACGACCCCGCCGGGGAGGGAGCGGCCCGGGACGGGGACCGGCACGCCGAGGGAGAGGCGTCGGGAGACGGCGAGGACGCCCCCGCCTTCGGCCCCCTGCGCCAGGAGAGCGCGCTGCTCCGGCGGCGCGCGCCGGTCTCCGGAAGGCCCTGGTATCCGGCGGCGGCGGCGGCGCCTCCGGTCGTCTTCCTCGGGTTCCTCCTGGCCCGTGGACTTCGACGGCGGCGGGCCCGGCGGCTCGCCGACCAGGACCCGCGGCAGCTCGCCCGGGCGGCGCGAAAGCGCGCTCAGCGGGCGGCTCGGGCAGCGGGGAGCTCGGACCCGGCGGGTCTCGCCGGCGAGCTCGCCCGCATCCTCGAGGGCACCCTGGGCCAGATCCTCGACGAGCCCGTCGGCGGCTATACCCGGCGGGAGCTGGCGGACCGCCTCGAACGCCGCCGGCTGCCGGAGGGGCTTCGGCGTCGCCTCGTCGATGAGCTCGAGCGGCTCGATCTCATCCGCTTCGGGATGCCCGACCCGGCGGACGACCGCGGCGAGGCCAGGGGTCCGGGTCGACGGGCCGGCGGAGGCCCGGGGGAGGCCACCCGTCGGGTCAGCCGCATCCTCGACGAGCTCGGGCGCGCGGCCTCGGAGGGCCTGGCCCCGGCAGCGGCCGGGACGTCGAAGGGGGGCCGATGAGGCCCCGACGCGCCCCCCGGGCCGGGCGCGGCCGGTTCGCCGTCGGCCTCCTCTTCGCTGCCCTCGCCATCGGCGCCCCCGCCGGAGCCCCGACCTCTGGCGTGAGTGGGGCACGGGCCCAGGACGCGTCCTCGGCGGCCGCCGGTCGTCCGCCGCCCCCGCCGGCGGGCACCCTGGAGGCCCTCTTCCGGCAGGCGGCCGAGCTCGCCGCTCGGGGCGAGCACGGAGAGGCCCTGGTCCGATTCGACCGCCTCGTGGAGCTCGGGGTGCAGGATCCGGACGTCTACTTCGATCGGGGGACGGTCCACGCCCGCCAGGAGAGCTACGGGCGGGCGATCCGGGACTATCGCGCCACCCTCGCCCTCCGGCCCGGAGACGCCGACGCCCGCCAGGGGATTCGCTCGGCCCTGGAAGCCCTGGCGCGCCGGCGGGCCGAGGCGGAGGGGGAAGCGACGGTGCCCGCGGCGGACCCTCCCTTCGCCGGGCTGGCCGGCTTCCTCGACGAGGCGGCGGCGGCCTGGACCGTCCTGGTGCTGGACCTGGCGTTCTTCCTCGCCCTGGGGGCGTGGATCCTGGCCCGGGGAGAGCTGCGTCGCGTCGTCGGAGCGGTGACGACGATGATCCTCGGCGCCCTGCTGGCCCTGGGCCTGCTCGTCCTGGGGATGCGCCGGGGGGCATTCACGGCAGGAGAGCCCGCCGTGGTTCTCGACGACGCCCCCCTCCTCGAAGGGCCCGTGGAGGGCGCCGTCGACCGCGGCACCCTCGCCGAAGGCCTCCGGGTGACGGTGGTCGACGAACGGGCCGGCCACCGACGGGTTCGCACCGGCGACCGGCGGGGCTGGGTGCGGGCGGAAGCGATCGGAATCGTCGGCGAATGAACCGGGGGGTGTTCGGCCGCCCCCGCCGGGGAGTATGCTCCCGCGCTCGAAAGGGAGCCGGGCGAGACGATGGCGAGTGGCGACGGCAAGCAACCGACGATCCTGGTGGCGGACGACGACGTGGAGGTCTTGAGCCTCGTGACCCGTCATCTCCGTCAACGAGAGGTCCGTCTCGTGGAAGCCTCCGACGGCGAGGAAGCGCTCCGTGCGGCCCGGCGGGAAAAGCCGGACCTGGTCATCCTGGACGTCATGATGCCGGGGATGAGCGGCTGGGAGGTCTGCCGGGCGATCCGGGAGGACGAGAGCCTCTCCCACACCGGGGTCATCATGCTGACCGGGATCGGGGAACGGCTGAACGAGATGACCTCGCCCCTCTACGGGGCCGACGACTTCCTGGACAAGCCCTTCGACTTCACGGACTTGGACGCGAAGGTGCAGGACGTGCTGCGGGCGCGGCAGAAGGCCTGACCCGGTTTCCCGCTCGTTGCTGAAGGCGGGCGGTCATGGTAGCCGACTGCCGATGAGCCGCCGGCGTCGGGCCCCGAGGGCAACCGCCCGGAACTTCTGCGGGCGCCACCCCTCGCTCTCCGGGAGCCCCCGGGGACCGCTCCCGGCCCGGGCGTCGGCCCTCGCGTTGGCGTCGGCCCTCGCCCTGGCATGCTTCGGCGTCGCGGCCTGCGGGGGCGACAAGGAAGGCGGAGCTGGCGACGGGGCTGGCTCGGCGGCGTCCGGGGACGACCGGGCCGCCGGGGCGGCGGAGGGCGCGGGGCACGGGCTCCCGCCGGAGGTGGCCAGTCAGGTGGTCGCCGAGGTGGGGGAGCACGAGATCACCGTCGGCGAGCTCGCCGACCGCATCGTCGCCCAGTCCCCGTATCTCCGGGCCCGATACGCCTCGCCGGAACGACGCAAGGAGCTCCTGAACGAGCTCATCGACTTTCACCTGCTCGCCGGCGAGGCGAGGCGTCGCGGCTACGACCAGCTCCCGGAGGTCGTCCGGGCCCGAAAGCAGCGGATGATCGAGGCCTTCGTCGCGAGCTATCTCGACGAACGCCGGGACGAGCTCGTGGTGACGGATGCGGAGATCCGGGCCTACTACGAGGCGCATCCGAAAGAATGGTCCCTCCCGGAGCAGGTGCGGGCCTCCCACATCCTGGTCGCTACGGAGGCGGAGGCGCGGTCGATCCTCGCCGAGCTCGCCGCCCATCCCGACGACCCGGAGCGCTGGCGGGCGCTGGTCGAGGCGCATCATACGGACCGCCGGGGCCGACGCAGTCTGGGGGATCTGCGGTTTTTCTCCCGGCCCGACGAGCCCGAGGGACCCCACATCGACCCCGCCCTCGCCCGCGCGGCGTTCACCCTGGAGAAACCGGGGGACGTGTTCCCGGAGCCGGTGCGGACGGATGCGGGCTGGCACGTCGTCCGGTTGACCGACCGCCGGGCGGCTCTCCGCCGTTCCCTGGACGACGTGCGGCGCGCCATCGAAAACCAGCTCTGGCGGGACAAGCAGGACGCGGCGGTCGAGGCCCTGGTCGCCGAGCTGGCGGACGAGATCCCCTACGAGGTGGACGAGGACCTGGCTCGCCGGATCCCCCCGCCGTCCCCCGCCGGTGAACGGGGCGGGTCTTGGGGCGGCTCCCCCGCGACCGGACCGGCGCCGGCGGATGGGGCGGGCGACGACGCGACCCGCTCCCGAGCGGGGTCCCCACGATGAGGGAACTCGCCGCGATGAGGATCCCGCGACGATGAGGATCCGGAAGATGCGCCGGTGGACCCGACTGCTGCGCCTCGTCCTCGGGGTCGGTGTCCTCGGGGTCGGCGTCCTCACCGTCGGTGGCCCCGCCCGGGCCGAGGTGGTCGAACGGGTGGTCGCCGTCGTGAACGACGACGCCATCTTCCTCTCCGAGCTGCGTCGCCGGGCGGTCCCCTACATCGCCGCCGCCTTCCAGGCCCAGGCCGAGGCGGAACGCGTGGACTTCCTTCGCCAGGTCTACGAGCGGCTCCTCGACGAGCTGGTGACCGAGCGCCTGATCGAGCAGGCGGCGACCCGACTTCAGCTGCGGGTGACCCGGGACGACGTCGACACGGCGATCGAAAACGTCGCCCAGGCGAACGGGCTCTCCGTCGACGCCTTCTGGGATGCGGTCCGCTCCGAGGGCTTCGGCGAAGCCCAGTACCGGGCCGACGTGCGCAGCCAGCTCCTCCGTCTGAAGGTGATCAACCAGCAGGCGCGGGACCGGGTCAACATCACGGAAGAAGACGTTCGGCGGCGCTACGACCGGGAGCTCCGCCGAGCCAACCGCCGACTGCGCTTCCGCCTGGCGGAGATCTTCTTCCCGGTGCCGGATGAGGCCAGCGCGACGGAGGTCGCCGCGGTGCGCGCCGAGGCGGAGGAGATGCTGGAGAACCTCGACGCGGACAACTTTCTCGACCAGGGCGGCCTGGAGCTCGGCGAGCTGAGCCAGGGAGACCTGCCGCCCGCCCTCGAAGAAGCGATCCTCGGCGTGCCCATGGGGCAGATCGCCGGGCCGGTGCGAGGACCGAACGGCTTCCACCTGCTGCTGGTGCAGGAACGGGAGCGGGGCGGATCCGGCATCCCGAGCTTCGAGTCGGTCCGCGAAGACCTCTACCGGACCATGCTCGAAGAAGCGATCGGCCGGCAGAGCGAGCAGATCCTGGCCGAGCTCCGGCGAGAGGCCGTCGTCGACACCCGCCTCTAGTACCTCCTCCCCGACGTGGTACAAGGCCGGCGTGATCGAGGGCGGCAGGCAGGCGGATTGTCCCAACTGCGGGGGCCCGATCGCCTTCAAGCTGGGCACCTCCTCGGCCTTGGTCTGTCCCTGGTGCCGCTTCTCCGTGGTTCGGAGCGACCGGGACCTCGAGGCCATCGGCAAGGTCGCCGACCTCGTCCCGACGGCTCCGGTGATGACCGTCGGCGACCTCGGCCGGGTCGACGGCCAGCCCTTCACCGTCGGCGGGCGCCTCCAGCTCGACCACGGGAAGGGACCCTGGGATGAATGGTACGTCGCCTTCCGGGACGGGACCTGGGGCTGGCTCGCCCAGGGCCAGGGTCGCTGGTACCTGACCAAACCGGTGCTCGCGACGGGGCTGCCCGGCTGGGAGCAGATGGTGCCGGGCCACAGCGGCGAGCTCCCGGGCGGCGACATCCCCTGGACGGTGACGGAGCGCGGGGAAAGCGTCCTGCTCTCGGCGGAAGGCGAGCTGCCCTTTCGCGCCGTGAGCGGCGAGCGGGGTCGCTACGTCGACCTCGAGGGTCCCGGCGGCGCCTTCGGCACCATCGACTACGGGGACGGCTCCGAAGCGCCCACCTTCTTCATCGGACGACAGCTCGCCCGGGACGAGCTGACCTTCGAGGCGGGCGCCGCGGGCCCCCGGCCCGAGGAGAAGGTGGACGTCGCCCGGCTGCGCTGCCCGAACTGCGGCGCACCGGTCCCGATCACCCAGCCCGGGAGCACGGAGCGGGCAGGCTGCCAGAGCTGCGGCGCCCTCCTCGACTACCAGCAGGGCAACCTCGCGCTCCTGAAGCGGCTCCAGAAGCCCGACCTCGTCCCCCTGATCCCCCTCGGCCGGGAAGGCCGGCTGCGGGACGAGCCCCTGCTCTGTATCGGCTTCATGGAACGCTGCACCGTCGTCGAGGGCATCACCTACGCCTGGCGGGAGTACCTGCTCCACGGCGACGGCGGCTACCGCTGGCTGATGGAGGACAACGGCAACTGGACCCTGCTGTCCCCGGTGAGCGCCGGGGATGTCGGAGGCGACGGCCAGAAGGCGCTCTTCCAAGGCCGGAAGTACAAGCTCTTCGCCACGAACCGGGTGACCGTCCGCTACGTCGTCGGCGAGTTCTACTGGAAGGTCGAGGTCGGGGAGGAGTCCCAGGCGACGGACCTCATCGCGCCCCCCTACCTCCTGAGCGAAGAACGAACCCCGACGGAGGTGATCTGGTCCCACGGGGAATGGATCGCCGGGAAAGAGATCTGGGAGGCCTTCGGTCTCGAGGGGGAGGCTCCGAAGCCGACGGATGTCGCCCCGGCGCAGCCGAACCCGGTGCCGGTCGCCTACCCGGTCGCCGTCTCGGCGATCTTCGTCGTGCTCCTGGCGGTCGTGGCGGTGGCGGTGGCCGCCGCCCGATCCTCCGGGCCCGACGCCACCCTCGTCTCCGGTCCGGTGCCCATGCCGTCCGCCCCGGATCCGGCCTACCAGAAGGCGGCGCAGCCGGGGCGCGGCCTGACCGCCCCATCCGCATCCGGGCGAGCCCTCGCGGGAACCGACGGGCGCCGAAGCGGCACCGCGGGCGCCGACCCATCGGGGGAGAAGGGGGGATCCCAGAGTCCGACCTTCACGGAATCCTTCACCGTGCCTTCCGACGCGAAGAACCTCCGGGTGACCATGCGCTCGGACCTCGGCCACGGCTGGATCGGGCTGGCGGTCGCCCTCGTCTCGGAGGCGGGCCAGCTCATCGAGTTCACCGTCGAGGAAGACGCCTACTACGGGAGCACGGGAAGCCCGACGACGGCGATGCACCGCACGACGGTCTACGTCGGTGACGTCCCCCCGGGGGCCTACACCATGCGGATCGACCCCCGGTGGGCGCGGCAGCCGGGAAGCCTCGGGGTCGGGATCCCCCCGACGGTCGAGCTCGAGGTGGCGACCGACCCGGGGGCCCCGGACGTCGTGTGCCCGTGCTGCTGCGCCGGCATGCTGCTGCTGCTGCCCGCGTTCTTCGCCTTCGCTCGACGCACCGCCTTCGAAAGGCGACGCTGGTCCCTGTCGAACGTCCACTGACGACGGCTCTTCGGAACGCCTCATGCTCCGCTATCTGCTCTATCCGGCATTCGGGCTCACCGTCCTCGGCGGCTACGCGGCGGTGGCCTCCCAGGCCCAGGACCTGACCAGCACCAACGTGCGCCGGGGCACCGTCCCCGCCGCCTACCGGGGCGCGGACCTCAGCCGGGCCCCGGTGCTCTGGTACACGGGGTTTCACGGGCCCGCCCTCTACCGCTCCAGCAGCACCGGCCGCTCCGGCGGCGGCTACTACGGCGGGGGCTACGGCGGCTACGGCGGGGGGAAATGACCGCCCCCGGCGGGCGATGGATGGTCGGTTGGGCGCTGGCCTTTGCGCTCCTTCTGGGAGGCCTGGTCCTCTGGCTCGAAGCGCCGGGGCAGGAACGCGTCGTCTTCGAAGGGTCGGTGCCCCTCGTCCCCGGGGCAGGGGAGGCGCCGTCCGTCCTCCTGACGCCGACCTTCGAGCTCGACGGTCCGACCACCCTGGCGGTGCGCCTGGAACGCTCCCCGGATGCCGGCCACGTCGGCCTCGGGGTGGCCCTCGTCTCGGAGACGGACCACCAGGTACGGGAGCTCGTTTTGTCCTCCCTGCTGACCCCTCGACCCGAAGGCGGGCTCCGGGGGGACCGGACGGCGGATGGGCTCTTCGACCGGCTCCCGACCGGGCGCTACCTCCTCCGGCTGGCCCCTTCCTTCGAGGGGCCCCTGGCGCTGTCCGGTCCCCGGGGCGGTGCGTCCGACGAACGGCCGGAAGCCGCCGACGCGCACCCTCCGAGGGCCCGCGTCGTCGCCGTCGC
>DAPKRP010001043.1:0-5522 GCA_031800515.1 Polyangiaceae bacterium LLY-WYZ-14_1
CTCGCCGGCGACGAAGCGCGCCCGGACGCTCTCGCCTTCGAGCTCGGCGGGCACCCGGAGGGGGACGGCCCGCTCCGTCGGACCCCCGTCGACGAAGACGACGAGCTCCTGGGACCGAGGGGACTGGGGCGAGAGGGGCGCGTAGCCGTAGGCGAGCTCCACGAGGTCCCAGGTACCGTCCCGGTCCGAGTCCTCTCCCTCGGGATCGAGCCCAAAGCCCAGCTCCGTGCCGTCGCAGAGCCCGTCCTGGTCCGTGTCGACGGCAAAGGGGTTGGGCAGTGGGTCGAAGCCCGGCGCCTCCGGCGGCGGGGGCGCCACCGGCTCACCATCCCCGGGCGCGTCGGGGGGGACGAAGGGCGTACCCGGATCGACGCACGCCACCGCGCCGACGAGGAGGAATGCCCCCGCCGGTAGGGCGGCCCGGATTTGGATCCGATACCCCGCCCGCTGCGCCCCAGGAATGACCATGGTCCAAGCCTGCGGGGTGCGGGGCGACGCGCAATCCCACGCCGACCCCCCCTGTAGGACGCAGGGGGTCGACCCCTTTCCCTCTCCTGGAACCCTTCGGTAGGGTCCGAGCCCCATGGCCCTGGATCCCTCCGCCGTCGGCAGCACCACCGAGCCCCTGACCCTGACCTACGACTGGCGGGACACGGTCCTCTACGCCCTGGGCGTCGGGGCTCGTGGAGCGACGGAGCTCGATTACCTCTACGAGGGTCGGGGGCCGAAGGTGCTGCCCACCTTCGCCGTGGTGCCGACCTTCCCGGCGATGAAGGCCGCTCTGCCCCTGGTGGGGGGCGATTTCAAAGGGGTGGTCCACGCCTCCCAGCGGCTGACCGTGCACCGCCCCTTTCCCCCGGCGGGGACCCTGCGGACCGTCGGCGAGGTCGCCGGCGTCCACGACCTCAAGCGGATGGCCACGGCGACCTTCCGCACCCGCACCGAGGACGCCGACGGGGCGCTCCTTTGCGAGGCCGAGTTCGGACTGATCTACCGCTTCGATGGGGGCTTTGGCGGCACGCCACCCCCCCGGGGGGACAAGGTCCAGCCCCCGGCCCGGGAGCCCGACCTCGCCGTCGACGTGCCCACCCATGAGGACCAGGCCTTGCTCTATCGGCTGAGCGGGGACGAGAACCCCCTGCACGCGGATCCGGAGCTCGCTCAGGAGGTGGGCTTCGACCGGCCCATCCTCCACGGCCTGTGCACCTATGGGGTCGTCGGCCGGGTGGTCCTGCAGGAGCTCGGAGGCGGCGACCCGGCCGTTCTTCGGGGGCTCCACGGCCGTTTTCAGAAGCCCGTCTTTCCCGGCGACCTGCTGACCGTCCGCGGCTGGCGGGAGGACGGCGGGCGCGTGATCCTCCAGGTCCTGGTTCGAGAGCGAGACGACGAGGTCGTCTTCGGCCAGGCCTACGCCGAGCTCGCCTGACCTCCGGGTTTGCGCCGGCCGAAGGGGGGCGGGACGCTGTCGTCTCGATGGCCCGACGCACTCCTGTTTCCCCTGCGCTTCCGGGCACCCTCGACCTCATCTACGACTGGAACGAGGTCGAACGCCGGGGGCCCGTGGTCCGGGAGCGGGGCTTCGAGCTGCACGACGAGACGATCCGGGACGGCATCCAAAACCCCTCCGTCTCCGACCCCCCCATCGGGGCGAAGCTCGAATTCGTCCACCTCCTCGACCAGCTCGGTGTCGCCAGCCTCGACGTCGGTCTGCCCGGGGCCGGAGCCCGGGCCTCCGACGACGCCCTCCGCCTCTGTCGGGAGATCTCCGAGCAGCGGCTGGCCATCCGCCCCGGCTGTGCCGCCCGAACCGTCGTCGAGGACATCCGCCCCATCGTCGAGGTCAGCCAGGCGGCGGGGATCCCCGTCGAGGTGATGACCTTCATCGGTTCGTCGCCCATCCGCCAGTTCGCCGAGAGCTGGTCCGTCGACCTCATCCGAAAGCGCAGCGTCGAGGCCATCGATTTCGCGGTGCGAGAGGGGCTCCCGGTCACCTACGTCACGGAGGACACCACCCGCTCCCGGCCCGAGGTCCTGCGGACCCTGTTCACCGCCGCCATCGACCACGGGGCCCGGCGGCTCTGCCTCTGCGACACGGTGGGCCATGCGACCCCCGACGGGGTCGCCAACCTGATCCGCTTCACCCGCCATCTGGTGGAGGGCAGCGGGGTGGACGTAGCGATCGACTGGCACGGTCACAACGACCGGGGCCTGGGCCTGGCGAACTCCCTGTTCGCCCTGGAGCACGGGGCGAACCGAGTTCACGGTTGCGTGTTGGGCATCGGGGAACGCGTCGGTAACGCGCCCCTCGATCTGCTGCTGATCAACCTGCAGCTCCTGGGGGAGCTTCCCGGCCGAGATCTTTCGAAGCTGGGTCGCTTGTGCGAGCTGGTCTCTCAGGCCACGGGCTTCCCGATTCCCATGAACTATCCCGTGCTCGGCCAGGACGCCTTTCGAACCGGCACCGGCGTCCACGCCGCGGCGATCGTCAAGGCCAAGCGAAAAGGCGACGACCAGCTCGCCAACAGCGTCTACTCGGGCGTGCCGGCGTCGATGGTCGGTCGGTCCCAGCGGATCGAGATCGGGCCGATGTCCGGGGTCTCCAACGTGACCTACTGGCTCGCCCAGCGCGGTCTCCCCACCGACGACGACCTGGTGCGCGCCGTGCTCTCCGCAGCCAAGCAGAGCGACGCGATCCTCTCGGAGGCGGAGGTGCTGGCGGTGGTCGAAGGGCAAGCCCGGCGACCCCAGGCGTGACGGGGGTCAGGGAGGGCCCGGGGCAGGCCAGGGGAAGAGCAGGGCGACCCCGAGCAGCAGCCCGAGGATGAGCAGGGCCAGCACCGAGGAGAGCAACAGCCCTCGTCCCCCCGCCGCCTGAGCGAAGCCATCCCGATAGAAGCGACCACGGCTCCGGCGGCGGAGCTTGCGCTGAACGCCGGGCAGCAGGGCGCTCGCCCGGTCGCCGGCTCCCCGACCCCATCGACCGCGGGGAAGGGGGACCGGTGCCCGACCGAGCCGCCGGGCCGCCTCCACCGTGCGCCGAAAGGCGGCGTACTCTTCGGCGAGGTCCCCGCGGGCGGCGAGGGTGGCCTCGAAGGCGGCCCGTTCCTCCGGGGGGAGGGTGTCGTCGACGGCGTCGCTGAACCTCTCCCTCGCCTCCTCCGGCGAGAGCTCGGGGGTCGCGGTCATGGGGGGTCCCCTCCCGGGCCGCCTTCCGCATCCGTCGGGGCGGCGGAAAGCGCCTCGAAACCGGCTTGGAGCGCGAGGCGGGCGCGGTGAAGACGGCTCTTGACGGTGCCCTCGGCCAGCCCCGTGATCTCCTGGATGGCCTGGTAGGTCAGACCCTCGACGTCCCGGAGGACGATCAGGGTGCGATGCTCCTCGTCCAGACCAGCCATGGCCTGCTGCACCAGAGCCTCGACCTGCCGGCCGACCGCGCTCGCCTCCGGTCCCGGGACGCTGGCGTGGGTCGGCACGGAGACGGTGGAGACGGTGGCGGCACCCGGATCCCGGTCTTCGGTGAGCTCTCCGTGGCGCTCTCGTGCCCGCCGGCGAAGGTACTTGAGCCGATTCTTCGAGTGGTTGACGGCGACCCGATACAGCCAAGTGGAGAGCTTGGCGTCCCCCCGGAAGCCGTCGATCGCCTTGAACGCGGTCACGAACACCTCCTGGGCGACCTCCTCCGCTTCCCCGGGGTCGCCGAGGATCCGGTAGACCACCTGGTGGATGGGACCTTCCCAGCGGCGGACCAGGTCGTTGAAGGCAGCCTCGTCCCGGCGCCGCAGCCGGGCGAGGAAGGCCGGGTCCTCGGTGGGGTCGCCGGCATGGCCAGGGGGATCCGCCGCCACGCGTCGAGGTTAGTGTCGGCGGAGGGCCGCGGGTTCCGAGCGCCTCCGCAGCGACCTCCGCGGCGACCCTCCTAGTACCCCTGGTACTAGTTGACGAAGTAGCGCAGGGTGAGGAAGAGCTCCGTATCCCGGCTCCCCTGGACCTGTTGTCGCAGGGCCAGCTCGGCGCCGAAGCTCGTCTCGAGGTACCCGAGACCCGCGGTCACCGCATGCTGGTCCCTGGCCTCGTCGAAGCGGTAGCCGGCCCGCACCGGGATCTGTCCACCGGCGAGGTATTCGATGCCACCGCCGGCGAGCAGGCTGACCTCGTCCCGGGTGGTCAGGTCGACCAGGACGTCTCCCCCCAGGGTCAGCTGCTCGAGGGTGAGGGCGCCGCTGCCGCCGACACGACGCGGGGCGAGGTCGCTCCCCAGGTCGATGAGGTTCTCCGCCAGCGCGGCGAGGTGGAACCGCGCACCGTCACCCCCCAGGGAGAGCCGGGCGCTCGCGTCCATGGTGAAGCCGCGAACCAGGGAATCCCCCGCTTGCACGTCGGCGCGGGGCGAATCGCCTTCCTGGCGGACGTCGAGATAGCGGCCGGTCACCCCGACCGCGAAGTCCGTGGAAAGGGGCAGGGCGAGGGCCAGACGACCATCCCAGCCCGAGTGACCGGTCTGCCCGGGGGCCGCGAAGCCCCGCACGGCGAGCCCGGCATTGATCGTGCTGGTCATCGAGTCGGCGACCAGACCGCCGAAGGTCAGCTGGTGGCCGGAAGGGGCGTATCCGACGAGGGCATCCAGGTGATAGACGGAGGCGATCGGCAGCGCTGCGGCGTTGTAGGCGACGGAGGAGGTCGAGCCCGCCGTCGCTCGGACACCGGTGCCGAGGGCGAGGCCCCGGGGGGTCTCGAGGTCGACGGCCTGCCGGGAGAGCTCGACGTCGTCCGCCTGAGCGCGGGCCGTCGGAGGGGCGGACCCGAAGACGCCGACCGTCCCGAGGGCCCCGACGACGAGCACCGCGCCCGCCCGGGGACGCCGGCAGGACCTTGAACCGCGAGGCAAAACGACGCTTCCGACGGGGCACTGCATAGGGGATGGGGCGAAACTACCAAGGGGGGTCCCGGTGTCCACTTCTCGACGCCGGGGGGACCCGGGGCGAGGAAGCTGCGCCGACCCGGGACAGATCCCGGGTGATCCCTGACAGTTACGATTTTCCCCGCGAGAAGCGTGGACGACCCCCCACCACCCTGTTAGATTCGGTCCCCCTTGCGGAGAGGAGCGGGACGCCCCGGCGCGTGTTTCACCCCGAACTTCCTCGGTGAGCAACCCGGGTTGGACGCACTGCCCGGCTGCAAGGATAGAGGTGACCCACAGCCTGTGGAAAGGCTGTGGATCGGTCGGGGAACTGCGTTCTTTCGGTAGGGATTCCCGAGATGACGGAGTTGTGGGAACAGGCGCTAGGACAACTCAGGGATCGGCTCTCGGGGGAGAACTTCGACACCTGGCTCGCCCCGGTCCGATGCGACGGGGTCGAGAACGGCAGCGTCGTCCTTCGGATCCCCAACCGGTTCTTCCAAGACTGGATCAGCTCGAACTACCTCGACCTCATCCTCGAGGTGCTTCACGAGCACAGCGGCTCGGACGAGCTCCAGGTGCGTTGGGTGGTGGATGAAGACCTCCAGCCCCGGCCGGCCCGACC
>DAPKRP010001044.1:0-7406 GCA_031800515.1 Polyangiaceae bacterium LLY-WYZ-14_1
CGACGGGGCGGGCGCGGCTTCGTCTCCCTCGCCTCCCTCCGCGGTCTGGGCTCGGGCGCGGGGGGCCGGAAGGCGGAGATCCGCGGCGCCGTCGACGCCCGCGAGCGCCACGGCCAGCGCCAGCACCCCCAGGGACGTCGCCCGCCGCCCGCTCCCAAGCTGCCCAGGACCTCCACCGCGCATCTGTCTCGGATCCGTCTTCCTTCCCGAGGTCAAAGGATCTCCAGGAAGGACCGACTCGGCAGATCCGGTGGGACGAGCTCGGCGGTGCTCGCCCGCAGGATCACCCGGCCTCGGCAGGACGTCACCGTTCCAAAGTACCGGCTGTCCTGTCCCCGGGCCGCGCGGTTGTCCCCGAGGACGTACACCCCCTCCCGGACCTTCGTCGGTCGCAGGCGGATGCCCTCCGGCTCTTCGAAGAAGCGGTGGTCGACGTTCCCCATGGACAGGGTGCCGTAGATGACCGGCCGGCGCCCGCCGGTCTCCGGATCGACCCAGGTCAGGCGACCCTCGACGTCCTTGGACGGGGTGTCCCCTTCGATCTGCAGATTACCCCGAAAGGCGTCGATGGTGCGCCCCTTGACGCCCACCACCCGGCCGATCACGAGCACGCCGGCGCGTTGGGGGTGGTCGCAGACCATGATGCGCCCGAAACGGGGCTCGGCGTTTCGCCAGACGAAGATCGTGTCCCCGGCGAAGATGGTCGGAGCCATCGCGTCGTGGCCGAGCACCATCCGGTCGACGAAGAAGAACTGGAGCACCCCCGCGATCGCGACCAACGGCAGCCCGAGCCAGAGCGCGGCCTTCAGCAGCCCTTTGATCCAACCCATCACGTCTTCTCCTCGCCGGTCTCCGCCGGGGACCTCCCCCCGGCCCGGCCCGCATCGATGGCGGAAAGCAACGCTCGCACGGTAGCTGCCGGCTCGGCCGCACGGAAGACGGAACGTTGCACCGCGAGCCCGGCGGCCCCCGCCCGGATGAGCTCGGCCCCGTTGTCTGGTCCGATGCCGCCCAGGGCGAAGACGGGGAGGGCGGCCTCCCGGGCCAGCGTTCCGAAGGTGCCGATGCCCAGGGCGGGGTTTTTGCCCGGCACCGGGAAGACCGGGCTCAGCACGGCGAAATCCGCGCCGCCTCGGGCCGCCTCCTCGAGCCCCCACCGGTCGTGTCGGCTGACGCCGAGCCAG
The DNA here is from genome assembly GCA_031800515.1 of Polyangiaceae bacterium LLY-WYZ-14_1. Classification (GTDB taxonomy): domain Bacteria; phylum Myxococcota_A; class Polyangia; order Polyangiales; family DAPKRP01; genus DAPKRP01. The sequence continues at coordinate 1,185 of DAPKRP010001044.1, forward strand.
CCCCGCCGGGCGGTGGACCCGGACACCGGTCCCTCCGGTTCCCGACCGAAACCCTGGGCGCGGGCCTGGTGCAGCTCCGGACCTGCTTCCGGAAGCTGGACGCCGTCCGCCCCGACGAGCTGCGCCAGAGGGAGGTCGCCGTTGAGGAGCAGCAGGGTTTCCGAGGCCGCGCATCGCCTCCGGAGGGCCTCGGCCCAGCGCCGACGTTGGTCCGGAGACGCGTCCTTGGCCCGCAGCTGGACCGCGAGGCGGACCGCCTCCCCGGCGGAGAGCCCATCGAGGCACCGTTCCACCCCGCGCACCACCCCCAGGGGAGCGGTCGGGTCGGTGATCACGATCAGGTCGAAGGGCGGTCGTCGTTCGGGACCCCCGCCGCCGGTTCGGGGCCGGAGCCTAGCCGCCGACCAGCCCATCGAGGGGGCTCGAGGCGGTGGCATAGAGCTTCCGCGGGATCCGCCCGGCGAGAAACGCGTCCCGGCCTGCTTCGACCGCCTGCCGCATCGCCCGGGCCATACGAACGGGTTGCTTGGCGCCGGCGATGGCCGAGTTGATGAGCAGAGCGTCGCAGCCGAGCTCCATGGCCCGGGCGGCGTCGGAGACGGTGCCCACCCCGGCGTCCACGATCACCGGGACCGGCGACTGCTCGAGGATGATCGCCAGGTTGTAGGGGTTGCAGATGCCCAGGCCGCTTCCGATGGGCGCTGCCAGGGGCATCACCGCCGGGCAGCCGATGTCGGCGAGCCGCTGGCAGGCGATGGGGTCGTCCTGAACGTAGGGCAGCACGGTGAAGCCCTCGTCCACCAGCACCTTCGCGGCGGCGATGGTCTCCGGGACATCCGGGTAGAGGGTCTTCGGGTCGCCGATCACCTCGAGCTTCACGAGGGACGTGCCCAGCATCTCCCGGGCGAGGCGGCAGGTCCGGAGCGCCTCGTCGGCGGTGAAGCACCCCGCCGTGTTCGGCAGCAGGGTGATCCCCGACTGTAGGAGATGGCCGATCACCGACTCGGCGCCTCGATGGGAAAGGTCGACCCGGCGCACGGCGACGGTGACCACCTGGGCGCCGGAGGCCGCGATGGCCGCCCGGGCCGTCTCGTCGTCCGGATACTTCCCCGTGCCTACGAAGAGGCGGGAGTGGAGCTCGAGGTCGCCGATGCGCAGGGGGTCGTCGCCGTCCGGGGGCACCCGGGACGGGGCCGGCGGGGCGGTCGAGGCGGTGGGGTCGGTCATCGGTGGCTCATCCTCCGCCGACGAAGCGGACGACTTCGACCCGATCCCCATCGGCGAGGCGCGTGTCGGCGTGGTGGGCCCGGGGCACGATCGCCTGGTTGCGCTCGACGGCGACCAGGGCGCCCTCGAGGGCGAGCTCCTGGAGAAGCTCGGCCACGGTGGCCGCGTCGGGCAGCTCCCGGGGCTCGCCGTTGACCTCGATGCGCATCCGGCGAAGCTACCGCGGTCCCTCTCCGGTGCAAACGCGCCGTTGGGGCGAACGGCCCTGGGGCGCCGCCGCTAGGCCCTTCGGCCGACCGACCCTCTCAGGGACGAGGGACCCGCAGGGCGTCCCGCAGCGCCGCCGCGGCCCGCTCCATGGCCGGACGTACCTCCCGCGCCCGGTCGACGACCGCCGCGAGGTCGACACCCGGGCCCTGGCGGGCCCTCTCCTCGAGAAACGCGCACAGCTCGGAGAGCTCCCGGGCCCCGAGATTCAACGCGCTCCCCTTGAGCGCGTGGGCCGCCCGGCCCAGGGCGTCCAGGTCTTCCGCTTGGACCGCCTGGGCGATCGCTTCGACCCGCCCGGTCGCCTCGGAGACGAAGAGGTCGACCAGCTCCGTGAGGACCTCGTCGCCGAGCTCCCCCCGGAGTCCGCCCAGGGTCACTCCGTCGAGGACTTCCGGCACCCGGTCGACAAACGGTGGGCCCGCCTCCAACTTGACGCCCCTGAAACGGCGGAGTAGCTCCGGTCGGTCTTCGGCCGCCGCCGTCTCCACTCCCGACCCGACTCCCGGGCGGGCCCCATCCCCTCGTCCATGGCCACCCTCTCCAGCCCGAGGTCCCAGGCCGCCCCCGCCCCGGTCCTCACCGACCCCGTCGGCCGGGTGCTGCGCCCGACCCGGGCCGAGGTGGACCTCGGTGCGCTGACCCACAACGTCGAGGTGCTGCGCCGGGCGGCGGCGCCCGCGCGGGTCCTCGCGGTGGTGAAGGCCGACGCCTACGGTCACGGGTTGGTCCCGGTCGCCGCCCATCTCGCCGGCCAGGGCATCGCCGGCTTCGGCGTCGCCCTGGCGGAAGAGGGTCTCGTCCTCCGGGAGGCCGGGATCCGGGGGGAGATCCTGGTGCTCAACGGCGTCTATGGTCGCCACCACGAGGAGGTGCTGGCCGCCCGCCTGACCCCGGTGGTCTACGACCTCGGCCAGCTCGAGGCCTTTCGCCAGGCGGCCCGGAACCGCCCCTTCGGCGTCCACCTGCATCTCGATACGGGCATGGCTCGCCTCGGCATTCCCAGCGGCGAGCTCGATCGATTTCTCGACGGCCTCGAAGCCGTGCCCGGTGCTCGCGTCGACGGCGTGATGACCCACCTCGCCCGGGCCGACGACGACCCGGAGGAGACCGCTGCCCAGCTCGCCCGGTTCGACGCCGCCCTCCGGCGCATCCGCGCCCGGGGCCACCGGCCGACCACCGTCCACGCCGGTAACAGCGCCGCCACCTTCCGCCATGCGGAGGCCCGCTTCGACCAGGTGCGCCCGGGGATCGCTCTCTTCGGCGTGCCGCCCTGCCCCGGGACCGGGGACGCCCTGCGCCTCGCCATGCGCTGGCGCACCGAGGTCGTGGCGCTCCGGGAGCTGCCGGCGGGAGCGCCCGTCGGCTACAACGCCGCCTTCCGGACGACCCGCCCGACCCGGGTCGCGACCGTCCCCGTCGGCTATGGAGACGGGCTCCTCTGGGCCCTGGGGAATCGGGGAGGGATGCTGGTGGATGGGCGGCGCTGCCCCATCCTGGGCCGGGTCTCGATGGATCTGACCACCCTCGACGTGACCGACCTGCCCGCCGTCGCCGTCGGCGACGAGGTCGTGATCCTCGGTGAACAGGTCGGCCGGGACGGCCGGACCCAGGACGTGCTTCATCCCGCGGATCTCGCCCGGGAGGCCGGCACTATCCCCTACGAGATCCTCTGCGCGGTGAGCCAGCGGGTCCCGCGGGTCTACCGCTGATCGCCCCCGGGTCAGGCGGGCGAGACGACGACGACCACGTTGCCCTTCTTGTGGCCGGTGTCGACCAGCCGGTGCGCCTCGACGATGTCGTCGAATGCAAACGTCCGGTCGATGACGGGTTCGAAGGCGCCGGTCTCGGCGAGCTCGGCGAGGGTGGCGAGCTGCTTCGGGTCCTCCGACGCGACGCCCGCCACGAACGTCGCGTCCCCCCTCATCGAACTGAAGGGCGCGCTCAGCATGTCGGCAAAGCTCGCGAAGACCAGGAGCAGGCGCCCCCCCGGCTTCAGCGAGCCGCGGCTCCGCGCGATCGACGCCGTGCCGACCGTGTCGACGATGACGTCGTAGCGGGTGCCGTTCTTCGTGAAGTCTTCCCTCGTGTAGTCGATCACCTGGTCAGCGCCGAGGGACCTCACCAGCTCGACGTTGACCGTGCTGCACACGCCGGTCACCTCGGCGCCGAGGTGCTTCGCTAGCTGGACACAGGCGCTTCCGACGGATCCCGACGCGCCGTTGACCAGCACCGATTCGCCGCGCTGCACCTTCGCCTTGCCGAGGAAGTGAAGCGCGGTGGACCCGCCGAAGCCCAACGCCGCCGCCTGCTCGAAGCTCAAACGTGCCGGCTTGCGCGCGATCGCGCCCGTCTCCGGCATGCACTTGTATTCGGCATGGCAAGCCATGCGCACGCCATCGAGGACGAACACCTCGTCCCCCGGCTGAAACCGGGTGACGCCCTGGCCGACCGCCTCCACCACACCGGCTGCTTCCGTGCCGAGGATCGGGTTGCGCGGCTTCCGGATCCCGAAGATCAGCGGCGCGATGAGGTCGAAGCCCTTGGGAACCTCGCCGCTCCGCGTGCGCCAATCCCCGGCCGATACGGTCGTCGCGACGATGCGCACGAGCACCTCGTCGTCCTTCGGCTCGGGCGTTGGGACGTCGCGAAGCTCGACGACTTCGGGCGGGCCGCGGCGATCATGAACGCTTGCTCTCATTCTGGTGGGCGGCTGGTTAGGACATTTCCCGCGGCCGTTCCAGCACCCTCTCAGAAGGTCAGTTCTTCGGGTCCAGGCGGGCCAGGTAGCGCGCCTCGCCGGTGTGCGGGTCCAGAGCGGTGAGATAGAGCCGACGCTCGGCGCCCCGGCGCCAGACGATGCCCGTCAGCAGGCTGGCGTCGTGGTCGTGCCCGTGTCCATCCGGGTCCGCCGCCTCCCCACCCCGGATCAGCCGGAACAAAAAGGGAAAGAGCCGGACCTCTTCGAGGTCGGCGTCCCCCTCCGGCAACAGGTCCCTCAGCTCCGTGCTCCAGCGTTCGTCGGCCTGGGGGGAGACCCGTGCGAGGGCGGGGCCGACTTCCTCCCCGGAGCGTCCCGGCTGGTGGGCCAGCACGAGGTCCTGCCCGTCGAGGACCATGGGGGGACGGCCCGCCCGCAGGGGGTCGCAGAGAAAGGTGGCCATCCGGTAGAAGCCGCCCCGGGCCGTGCTCGGGGTCCGGCCGATGGGATGACCGTGCTGGTCCACCGCCGGCGCCTCCGGCTCGGGCTCCCCCGGGGCGGTCCCCGGGTCGATCCGCTGTAGCTCCCCGGCGGTCAGCTTGATGGTCCGACCGCTGGCGGCCAGGACCTCCCGCGTCTGGCAGACCGGGTCCGGCGGGGTGGTTGCCGGCCCCCGGGGGGGATCCCCCGCCCGGCCCGTCACGTCCGCCAGGTCCGGGATCCGGAGCGCCCGGGGCCCCCGGTCCGACGGCGCTCCCGGGCCTTGGTCTTCGTCGACCCGGAACCAGAGATGGGCGACCTGGGTCGGGCCCCCGCCGTGGTGGTCGACGGCGCCCCCGGGGGCGTCCTCGCCGCCGGCGTCGCTGCCCCCGGGATCGCGGTCCCCATCGTCCTCCCCCTCCGCCGCCTCCGGGAGCTCGAGGCGGCGGCGTCCCGGGAGGATGGCCTCCGACCGTCCCTCGCCGGTCCGGGCGTCGTAGAGGGAAACCCGGGTCAGGCCGTCCAGGTGGGCGACGGATCCCCGGGCCGCGTCCGTCTCGACCAGCACGAGCCAGGGGGAGCCCTTCTCGTCCGCGACCAATCGGGCGCCGACGAGCTCGAGCTCGGAGGCCACGAGACCTTGCCGCGCCTTTGCGGGGGCGAGGACGAGTCCCGCCAGGACCACCGTCGCGGCGATCCCGATGGCCGCGGCGGCGGCGAAGAGCAGTCGTTCCCGGGGCATGCCGTCCCACGGTAGCAGTCGGGCCCGGATGCTACACCTGGCCGGGTGAGCTCGGAGACCGCGACGCCCCCCCGGTCCGGGAAGGCCTCCCCGGCCGCCGCCACGAGCGGAGGCGAGCCCTTCTGGGCAGACCGGGTGTTCCAGGCGATCCTCACCCCTCCGCTCGCGGTTTTGGCCGAGATCGGCACCCTGGCGAAGCTCCTCGGGCTGGCCGCCTTCTGGGCGGTGCGCCCCCCGTTCCGGCCCCGCCTGTTCATCGAGGCGATGGACTTCATCGGGGTGGGCAGCATCTTCATCGTCGGGCTCACCGGCACCTTCGTGGGGATGGTCTTCGGCCTGCAGCTGGTGGAGGGCTTCCGCCAGTTCGGCGCGGAAAGCCAGACCGGGTCCGTCGTCGGGCTGGCTCTGACCCGGGAGCTCTCCCCCGTCTTCGCGGCGTTGATGGTCTCCGCCCGAGGGGGCAGCGCCATGACCACGGAGCTCGGGTCGATGCGGGTCACGGATCAGATCGACGCCCTGACCACGATGGCGGTGAACCCGGTCCAGTACCTGGTGGTTCCCCGGCTGGTCGCCGGGCTCATCATGGTGCCGATGCTGGCGATGCTGTCGAACACGGTCGGCCTGATGGGGGCCTTCGCCGTCTCCGTCTACCTACAGGGCCTCGACCCGGGGATCTTCATGGACCGGGTGACCTGGTACGTCGACGGCTGGGATCTCAGCCAGGGTCTCATCAAGGCCGGGGCCTTCGGCTTCGCCATCAGCCTGATCGCCTGCCGCCAGGGGTTCTTCGCCTCCGGCGGCGCCG
>DAPKRP010001045.1:0-3357 GCA_031800515.1 Polyangiaceae bacterium LLY-WYZ-14_1
GTCGCCGGAGGACCTTGCCCAGGGTTCGGGCGAAGTCGGCGTTCCGGACCGGTTTCGGAGAGACCACGTCGACGGGCCCATGGTAGGCGTCGTCCCAGAGGGCCTCGTGGACGACGTCGACCACGTCGTCGAGGGCGACCCAGGGCATCCACTGCCGCCCGGAGCCGATCGGCCCGCCGGCGCCGAGGCGGAAGGCCGGCAGCATCTTTCCGAGGGCGCCCCCCCGGGGGTCCAGGATGACGCCGAAGCGCAGGTGGACGACCCGGATGCCCGCGTCTCGGGCCGGGTCCGCCGCCGCCTCCCATTCCTTGACCACCTCGGCGAGGAAGCCGTCCCCGGGGGCGCTCTGGTCGTCGACGATCTCGTCGCCCCGGTCCCCGTAGATCCCGGAGGCGGAGGCGCAGATCAGCACCCGGGGTTTGCGTTCGAGCTGGGCGAGGGTGCGGGCGACGAGGGCGGTGCCCTCCGTCCGACTGCGACGGATCGCGTCCTTCCGTTCGTCGGTCCAACGACCGCCGGCGATGTTGGCCCCGGCCAGGTGGACGACGGCGTCGACCCCTTCGAGGCCGGCGGCGTCGAGGGATCCGTCCCGGGGACGGAAGTCGACCTGGTCCGGCCCCTCCGCGCTGCCTCCCCGGACCAACCGCCGCACCCGGTGGCCGCCGGTGGTCAGGAAGGGGACGAGGGAGGATCCGACCATGCCCGTCGACCCGGAGACGGCGACGTCGAGGCGCGGCGCGTCGGCGCGGCGGGCGTGGCGCACGAGATCGTCGCGGGTCACCCGATGACGGTAGCGGAACATCCGCTCGAGACGAGCCCGCACCATGGCACCGGCGACCCAATCGGAGACGGGGGCCAGGGGAAGCCCGTAGTCGAGGGCATCGACGAGCTCGGCCCGTCCGTCCCCGGCGGGCTCGACCCGATGCTCGTGCAGCCAGTGGGCGAAGGGACCGTCGATCTGCCGGTCCTTGAACCCCCGGCCGTCGTCGAAGCCTTCGTGCCGGGCGAGCCAGAGAAGGCCGAAGGGCCCTTTGATCCGGAGCTCGTCGCCGTCCCGGATGGTGCCCTTCCGATCCAGAACCTCGACGGATTCCCAGGGAGGGACCAGGCGTTCGAAGGCACCGGGGCGGGCGTGCCAATCGAAGAGATCCCGGGCCGGGACGGGGATGGTGGTGCGGCGCTCGAAGGTCGGCATCGGCGTGGCTACCCCTGGGGCGACCGTGTAAGGTGCCGCCTCCATGGACATCGTCCTCGTCACCCCGGGGTTTGCCCCGCTCAGCGGCGCTTCCGATGACACCGCAGAGGTCGTCGCCGGCTTGGCGAAGGCCCTGCGGGGTCGGGAGCACCGGGTGACGGTCGTCTCGCCCTTGTACCGGTCCATCGACCCCACCGCAAAGGCGCTTGCGCGACGATTGACCGGACTGCGGGTCGACGTGCCCGGGATCGACGGTCCCGTCGAGGTCCACCTCTACGATGGACGCACGCCGGCCGGCGTCGAGCTCGTCTTCCTCGGGAACGACGCCTGGTTCGGGCAGACGGACGACCTCACCGCCGGGGAAGACGACGCCGAGCGCGCGCGGCGCGCGGGCCTGTTCGGGCGCGCCGCCGCGGCCGCGGTGCGATCCCGGGAGGACGTCGCCGCCGAGGTGGTGCACGGCCACGGATGGCCCGGCGCCCTCGCCCTGGTCGCGGGGGCCGACGCCGGCCTACAGGCGACCTTCCTGCTGACCCTCCACGACCTGGACGGTCTGGGGTCGTTTCCCGCGGAGCTGGCTCCCGCCCTCGGCATCGACGCGACCGACCAGGGGCAAGCGCCCGGCCGCGTCTTCGCCGCCCTCGCCGGGGCCCGGGTCGCGGCGCACACGACGGTAGGCTCCCCGGCCCAGGCCCGCCGGCTTCGGGGGATGGCGGACGGGGACGACTGGCCGAAGGACCCGGCGACCCGCGCGCTGCTCGCCACGGTGGCGGACCTGGGGGATCGCGTCGGCGGGGTCCCCGGCGGGGTGGACGCGGCGCGGTGGAACGCCGCCACCGATGCCCACCTCGACCATCGCTACGACCCGATGGATCTCTCGGGGAAACGCCGCAACAAGGCCGCCATCCAGCACGACCTGGGGCTGCCGATCCGGGACGACCTTCCCCTGGTCGCCCTCTTCGCCTCGCCGGAGCCGGCCCGGGGCGCCCGAACCGCCCTCGAGGTGCTCCCGGAGGTGCTGCGGAACGACGTCCAGGTCGTCGCCGCGTTCACCGGGGCGCCCACCCCGGGAGGGATCGACGCGGCCCCCGGCGACGCTCGAGAAGCCGACGCTCTGGCCGGCGCCTACGAAGAGCTCTCCGGCCTCTGGTCGGAACGGTTTCAGGTGCGGCGGGCCGCCGACGACGCCCTCATCCACCGACTCCTCGGTGCCGCGGACCTTCTGTTCATCCCCCATCGGCGGGACGCCCACGGGGCCCTGGCCCGCACCGCCCAACGCTACGGGGTCCTCCCGGTGGCGGCGGCGGTGGGGGGCCTGGAGGACGCCATCGTGGACTGCGACCCACCGCTTCGGACGGGCACTGGGTTCGTCGCCGACGAGGCCACCCCGGACGCCCTCCTCGCCGCCCTGCGGCGAGCGCTCGCGAGCTATGCGGATTCGGATGCCTTCGCCGCGCTCCAGACCCGGGTGATGCGCGTCGATCACACCTGGGACCGGAGCGCCTACCTGTTCGAGCGCCTCTACGAGCAGGGCTGACCCGCGGAGGCGGCCGGCGGCGGCCGCGAGCGCTCCGCCACCGTCAGCGCCGGCGGGGCGTCGCGAGGGGCGTCACCGATTCGAGGCGCACCGGATCGTGTCGGGGGTTGGTGAGGGAGGTCAGGATGTGGTCCCGCCAGGCCCCGTCGATGAACAGGTAGTCCCGGGCGTAGCCCTCGACGACGAAGCCGAGCCGCCGGAGCAGTCGGCCGCTCGGCTCGTTCGTCGGGCGGTAGTTCGCCATGACCCGATGCAGATTCCAGGCGTCGAAGACGAAGTCGAGGCCGGCCCGGCAGGCCTCGGTCATGAGCCCCCGACCCTGCTGCCCCTCATCCAGACTGTAGCCGAGGTGGCAGGCCTGGAAGGCGCCGCGCACCACGTTGAAGAAGTTGCAGCTTCCGAGGACCGGCGCCCGGCGCCCCGCTCCGCGCCCGACCAGGAACAGACGCAGCGCGGTGCCGGCTTCCATCTCCGCACGGTTGAGCTCGAGCTGCGCCTCCCAGAACGCCGGGTCCTCGAAGCCCACCGGGCGGGGGGGCTCCCAGGGGGCCAGATGGTCGTGGTTCCGGCGGACGTAGTCGGCGACCCGAGGGGCGTCGGCGGGCTCGAGGAGGGTGAGCTCGAG
>DAPKRP010001046.1:0-11161 GCA_031800515.1 Polyangiaceae bacterium LLY-WYZ-14_1
AGGGCGGCGGCGGCGCTGCCGACTTCCATCACCCGCTCCCCCGCCGCTGCCTTGACCTGCGCGGCGATGCTGCAGTCGACGGCTCCCGAGGAGTGGATCGGTGGGGGCGGCAGGTCCCCGCCGCCGGGGGCGATTCGGACCGGAAGGAGCATCCCTCGGGACTTGGTGCGGACCCGTAGAAGCTCGCTCTGGGTTCGTCGCAGATCCCACAGGTAGACGTCGACCGGGGCGACCCGACGATTCGCCCCCCGGACCATGGCGAGGAGGAAGTAGTCGGCCCGCATCGACTCGACCACCGGGGGCAGGTCCCGCTCGTAGCGTCGATTCACCTCGTCGTCGAAGACCTCGAGCCGGGGAAGGGATTCTTCTTCCCGGATGCGATCGGTCCAATCCCGCTCCAAGAAGTCCCCCCGCTCGTAGAGGGTGCGCACGGAGGTCGGGGACAGACCCAGGCACCGGGTGATCGCGTCCGGCTCCATGGCGGCGGCGGCGTCGGCAATGGCCTCCCGGCTCTGGGCATTTTCCTCTCGGATCCGAAGGTAGAGTCCGCGCGCCCCGTGCAAGCCGGAGATTTTCAGCCGCTCGTCGACGGCGGTCTCCGTCACCCCGCCTTCCGCTGCGCCGAGGACTCGGTTCTCGAGCTCCTGGCGGAACGTGCGGTAGCGCTTCGCGACGGGCTCGACCTTCTGGTCGTAGGCCTTGAGGATGCTCTGGCGCAGAACCGTGGCCTTCTGACGTTCCCGGAAGACGTAGCTCCCCACGAAGAGGCCGAGGGCGCAGGCGCCGAGCACGACCCAGCGCCAGGGGAATCGAGGCGCCCAGGGCGGGCGGCCTCCGCCGTCACCAGCGTCCGGCCTCGCTGGGACCAGGCGCTTCTGGGACGAAGAGGCGGAGGAAGAGGGGGACGACGAGGCCATGACGTTCGGAGTTCAACATGACAAAAAGAAACGGGCGCGGCTCGTGAGAGACCGCGCCCGTCGCATCTGGTACCCCTGCCTGGGAGCTCGGGACCGGCGCAGACCCGGTTCGAGCTTCCGGGCAGAAAAGCCCTGCGCCTACTGCTCGGAGAGGCGGTTCACCGCGAAGCTGACGTTGAAGTAGCCGGCTTCTGCCGCCGAACCGATGATCTTCTTCACGACGCGGAAGTCGATCTTTTCATCCGACTGGAGGATGAAGGTCCCCGCGAAGGGCTCGTTCGGGTGCAGGATGCTCCAGTTACGCTTGAGCTGGCCGAGGTCCTGGACCAGGGCCGGGATCCGCTCGCTCGCGTCGGAGCTCTGCATCAACGTCTGGGTGTCGCCGACCCGCCGACCGTCCAAGGTGATCACCCGGTCGTCGACGACAACGATGGGCGCGATCTCTAGCTGCACGACGTTTTCCGCGTCGGGCATCTTGATGCTGGGCTTCTGCGCGAGGAGCTCGCCGCTGGCGCTGAAGGAGGTCAGCAGGAAGACGACCAGCGTGATGAGGAAGTCGATGAAAGGGACCAGGGCGATGGAGGAGTCCACCGATTTCCGGCCTCCCCCAGCCACCCGGCTGCGGACGAACTTGAGGGGGATCTTGTGGAGGAGCCGCCGTCCGGGGTTCTTGATGGGCATCTCGGGTGTTCTCCGTCAGTTCGGCAGGGCGGCGCCGTCCTGCATGGTCATCTCGCTGAAGCCTTCGCCGATGACCGCGTCCATCACGTTGACGATGTTCGCGTACTCGATCCCGTCTTCCGGAGCGACGATGATGTCCCGCCGGTTGGGCTCGAGCTTTTTCCGTTCTTCGAGCTTGGAACGCAGCTCTTCGAGGTCGTAGTCGCCGCCGGTCTTCGGGACTTCGATCTTGTCACCGGCGGACGATTGAATGACGTAACCGCTGTCGTTGACCCGGACGAATAGCTTGACCTTTTCGTCTTCCGGAGGGGTGTCCGTGGTGTTGGGCTGCCCCGGCGCCTGCTGCTGGGCGTCGATGCGGGCCAGCTGATTCCAGACCGCGGTCACCAGCAGGAACATCACGCAGCACAACAAGAGGTCGATGAAGGGAACCAGCGGGATCTCATGGTCGACGGACTTCTTGCCGCCGCTGCCGCCACCAACGCTTACGCCACCCATGGTCGTCTACTCCTCAACATGCTTCGAACAGAAAATCGCTTCGGGACGTCGTCTCGGATCGTCGGCCGTCTCCGTGGCGCGGGGTTGCGGCGTTCCGCGGCCCCGTCGCGACGGGCGCGGCTGGCGTGCCTGCCGCCAGCCCACGCCCCGGGGATCGGGTGGGGTCCGAGCCCGAGCCCGATCCCGATCAGGCCGCCTGCTGGGCGCCCTGCAGATTGATCTTGGACCGGTTGTTCACCACCAGGTTCATCACCTGCACGGTGCCCTGGTTGATGTCGTCGATCAGGGTCTGGGTCTTCCCGTTGAGGAACGCGAAGCCCATCAGCGCGACGATGGCGGCGATGAGCCCGAAGGCGGTGCAGTTCATCGCCTCGGAGATGCCCTTGGCGAGCATGGTCGCCTTCGACGCGGCGTCGGCGTTGGCGACGGCGGCGAAGGCCACGATCAGGCCGAGAACGGTTCCGAACAGGCCGGAGAGCATGGCCAGGTTGGCGAAGAGCGCCAGGAAGGGGGTGCCCTTTTCGATCTTCGGCAGCTCCCGGAGGGCGGCTTCGTCCATCGCCGCCTGCACCTCGGCGTCGGGGCGGTTCACCTTCATCAGACCGGCCTTGACGATCCGGGCCAGCGGCGCGTTCGCCGCGGAGCAGAGCTTGATCGCCCGGCCGATGTCGCCGGCGAGGATGCACTTCTGCATCGTGGCGAGGAAGACGTCTTTGTTGATGGACGCGCGGTAGAGATAGACGGTCCGCTCGGCGATGAAGCCGATGGCGAGGATGAGCCAGAAGAGGATGACGTACATGGCCCATCCGCCCTCTTCGAAATGGTGCGCGATCGTGGACATCGTTCGATTATCTCCTGCTTGGGTCGGAAAACGGGGTCGGGTCTTGGTCGGGGGCCGGGAGCGTTCCCGGCGAAGCCGGTAGGGATCGAGTTGTGGGTCCGCCCGGGGGCGGTGTCGGATCGTGTGCGACGACGGGGGTCGTTCTGATCCCCCCAGGACGGGGCGCGGCCCGGCCGGACGGGGCCGCAGGAGGAGCCGGGCGCGACGCCTGCTCCACCGCGCGGTCGGGGTCACCGGGTCGCCATCGAGCTTTCCCGGCCGTCCCCGGGGTCAGGTCGCCCGGCCTGGCGATGGAGGCACGGTGGATGCCTCGACGTCCCAGGGGGCGAGCCAGCGCCCGAAAAACCTCGTTGTTTCAATGCGATGAAGGTCGACCGGCGCATCATACAGGTCCGCCTAGGGGAGTCAACAGCGATCCCGATGCCTGCTTGATCCCGACCCGACGCGAGATCGTCGCCCGCCGAACGGGAAAGGATGAGACGCCACGACGGTCGAAAGGTTCCTGGTGCTCTCTTCGGAACACCCTCTCATCTACCGTCCCAGATTCCCGTTCCCCGGGGCGCCTCCCTTGACGGGACCTCCTTGCCCGCCGTGTCCTCTGGACGTGCACGGTCAGGGAGGAGGGCGCGGGCCGTCGATGCGGGGAGACGGACACGTGGGGGCTCGGACGGCCCGGCCATCGATTGACATCTGGGAGTCCTGTGCCGTAGCTTCCCAAAACGTCGGAGCGACCGGCGGCGGCTGGATGTTCGCGCACATGCCTTCGGCCCACGACCACACCGCCGTCGCCGCGGGGCCCACCCCGTCCACCGGGGGGGGCCGTCTCGGTATCGCCCGGGGGGGTGACGCGGCGACGACCACGTCGGACATCCCGGGGGCGCCCGCGAGCCGGTCCGTCGCTGGCTCCCGGTTCCCGGCGGTGACCGCCGCCGGGGGCCCGCGAGGCCAGTTCCTGGGGCCGGGGGGGCTTGGTTCCGCGGCGTCCTGCCGTTCGGGGTACGTCGCTCGAGAAAGGACACGGGCTACGGCGGGCAGCGCGGCACCGGCTGCCCGTCCGAAGCTCACGGAGGAGCTGGTCTAATGGAAGAGATCTGGGAGGCGATGATCGAAGGAGCACCGTTTTCCTTCATCAACATCGCTGTGTTTGCCTACGCCCTCGCCGTCATCGCCGAGCGCGCCGTGTACATCCTCACCAAGTATCGGGTGAACAACAAGGAGTTCATGGCGCAGATCCGGAAGCTCGTTCAGGCGGGCAATATCGATCGCGCCATCAAGCTCTGCGAGGCGGCTCCGCTTCCCCTGCTGCAGGTCGTCAAGGCCGGGCTGTCCCAGGTCAACCGGGGCGAGGAAGCGATCATCGCCAACATGGAAGAGAAGATGAGCGACGTGGTGCCCGACCTGGAGAAGCGGATCGGCTCCCTCTGGTCGCTGGCGAACATCGCGACCCTGATCGGCCTGCTGGGCACGATCTCCGGTCTGATCAAGGCCTTCAAGGCCGTCGGTTTCGTAGACGACCCGTCTCAGAAATCGGCCCTTTTGTCCCGCGGCATCTCCGAGGCGATGTGGAACACGGCCCTCGGGCTGCTCATCGCGGTGGTGTGCATGACCGCCCACCTCATCCTGCACTCGATGGCGAAGAAGCAGAAGGTCGACCTCGAGAATGCCGCGACGCGTCTCGAGAACCTGCTGACGATCCGTCGCTCCGGCTAGCTCTCGCGCCTGAAACGACGAGAACGACCCGATGGCCAAGCTGACCGCTCAGCAGCGCAACTACATCCGGAAGCGCACCAAGTTCGAGGAACCGGACCCCTCCGAGATGTCCAGCGAGCTGAACATCATTCCGTTCCTCGATATCACCGTGAACCTCATCATGTTCCTGCTGATGAGCGTCGCCGCCATCGCGTTCTTTACCCAGATCACCAGCAGCTTGCCAAACTACGGGTCGGGGGCTCGGCGCAGCGGATCGACGGCGGAAAAGTCCCTCAACCTGAACCTCTTCATCACCGACCGCGGTGTCACGGTCACCGGCTCGAGCGGCAAGCTCCAGCCCGGCTGCGAGACGGTCACCTCCGGGCAGTCCGTCACCGTGCCGCTCCGAGAAGGTGCCTACGACTGGAACGGGCTCTCCGAGTGCCTGAAAAAGGTGAAGTCCCAGTTCCAGGATGAGACCGAGGTCACCATCGCGGCGGATCCGGAGATCCCCTACGAGGTGCTCGTCGGTGCCATGGACGCGTCCCGAAACGACGGCGACCAGGAACTGTTCCCCGACATTCTTCTTTCCGCGGGTGTCCGCTAGCGCAGCAGCCCCCGCTTCCCGAGACGACGATGGCCACCAATCCGGCAGAGGACAACGGCGAAATCGCCACGATGCAGCAGGTCCGCGGGATCGTCCGGCGGAAACTGCGGAAGCGGGAAGAGCTGCAGGAAGAGGGTCTGAACATCTATCCGATGATGGATATGATGACGACGCTGCTGGTCTTCCTGATCATGCAGTTCTCGACCGCCGCCTCGAGCCTGCAGTCGACGGACGAGCTTCAGCTTCCGATGTCCGTCTCCACGGAAGACGTCCAGGAAGCGATGGTCCTCCAGATCGCGACGAACGAGATCGTCGTGGATGGGGAACACATCCTCGACCTCCGGAACGGCCGGGTCGACCCGAGCGAAAAGCGGGACGGGCCCAATGGATTCCTGATCACACCGCTCGAGCGGAAGCTCCAGCGCATCCGCGAGCGGGCCCAGATGATCGCCGCGGCGAACGCCCAGCGCGCCTTCGAGGGGAACGTGCAGATCGTCGCCGACAAGCGGACGCCCTACCGGACGCTCTCGGAGGTCATCTATACCCTCGGGCAGGCGCAGTTCCGGAACCTGCGTTTCGTGTTGATGAAGCAGTCCGCGGCGCCGCCGGCGGAGTAACCCGGCCGGGGGCCACGTCGGTCCGGACTCCCCCGGCATCGGGACCGGGATCGAGCGCGAAGGACCCGCTGGTCCCGGCGCCTGCCGCGCCGGGGCGGCGCTCGGGTTGCCGCGCATGGATGATCCGGTCGAGGAGATCGTCCGCCATCCCCCGCGTCGCCGGGTCGGCTGCCGGGTCCGCCCGGAGCTGCACCGCCCGTCGTTCCGCCTCCCGGAGCTCGTCGCCTCGGGCCGCCGGCCTCGACGGGACCTGGTCGGAGCCCGGCGGGATGGACTGGTCTGCTCCGGCGAAGGCTGCCAGGGCCGCCAGACGGCGGGCCTCGAGCCGAAGCTCGGCGGTGGGCAGGCCCGCCTCCAGGGCGGCGTCGAAGCGGGCGAGGGCGTCCGGATAGGCCTCCGCGAAGTACAGCTGTCTCCCTTCGAGGTAGGCGCCCAAGCCCCCGAGAGGAGCGCCTTCGGGGGTGGCGGCCAGCTCATCGAGGCGATGGGCGAGATGGACGGCGAGGGCGCTGGGTGCAGAGCGACCACCCATCGGGACCAACAACCGCCGGACCGCTGCCCCGACCTGGCCCCCCTGGCGCACCCCCAGGGTCTTCACCTGGAGCGCCCGGATCTCGCCATCGTCTCGGGGCAGGTCCAGCAGGGCGTCGTAACGCGCCCCGGCGGTCGATAGGTCCCCCCGAGCCCAGGCGGCATCGGCCACGAGCTCGAGGGCCGTCGCTCGGACCGGGGCCGGCGCGCCCTCGAGGACTCGCAGGTCCTTCGCGGCGCGCTCCATCTCTCCAAGGCGAGCGAGGGCCCCGGCCCTCGCGGCGATGACCGGCGAACGGCCGGGGTCGATCCGAAGAATCTCCGTCGCCCGTTCGACCACCTCGGCGTAGCGACCGTCGTTCCGGGCCGTCACCAGCCGACGTTCGAGGCGGGCTACGCGGTGGGGGCAGGCGGTCGCGAACACGCTCGGCCGGCCGAAGCGCTGCTTCGCTCGTTCCAGGGCGCCTGGGGGGAGCGGCGCCTCCTGGGATAGGAAGCGGCGCCAGGCCGCTTCGAGGGCATCTCGGTCGAGGTCCCCAGGGAAGCCACCCTGGCGATAGATCCGACGCACCGCCTCGGCTCCCCGGGTATCGAGGACGAAGCGGAGGAAGGAGCCCATCACCGTATAGGCGTCCCGGGGGGACTGGAGCAGGAACCGGGGGCCGCTCAAGCGGGCCAGAGGGGGCAGGCGGTCGAGCTCTAGGAGGGCCCGGGACCATTGATGAGGGGTCAGGTCCCAGCGGCTCCGGAAGGCGAGGGCGACGGCCGTCCCCTCGATCAGGGCGGGGTCGGGTACCCAGCCCCCGAGGCTGCCGGCGAGGGCCAGGGGCCCGGGAGCGACCTGTCCGGCCACCACGTGGGCGACCTCGTGATGCATCACCGGATGGGGCCACCCCTGGTTCTGGAGGTAGACCTCGTGGCGCCAGGGTTTGGCGATCAGGGTCCCCGCGGCCCCCATGAATCGCTGCTTCTCCCCGGCGCTTCGAAACAAGAACGCGGTGACCCGGGGCGTGCCGTCGACCCCGAGGTCCCGTTCGACCTGCCAGACGCGGAAGTCGCAGTCGTCCACCAGCCGCCGGCGGGTGGCGGGGTCCAGCTCTTCCGGCGCGTGGAGGGTGCAGCGATCCCCCCGTTCGGTGGCACCGAGGGCTTTGACGATGGCCGCCACGGAGCTCGCGTGTCCGAGAGCCGGGCCGTAGGCCGTCCCCAGGGCGAAGACGCCGGCGCCGACGAGCGCCGCGAGGGTCGCCCCGGGCCGGCCCCCGAGCCGGGATAGGCGTCCCCGTCGCCGGTCCGGGTCCAGAGCCCCGAGGATGACGCCGGCGAGGCCGAGGGCGAGCCCCAGGGTGACCATCCGGAAGGTCAGGTACGCGCGGGGAAAGCTCGTCCCCCGATCGTAGAGGGTGCCCGGAAACCAGCCCGCGAAATGGTCGTAGGCGAAGATCGCCGGCGTGGTCCAGAGGCCGAGGACCTCGGCGAGGGCGGAGATGATGGGGACCGCGGCGGCGATCCCGGCCGCTGTCCGGCGGGGAAGCCAGAGCCCGGCGGCGACCCCGACCCAGCTGGCGAGAACGCACCCGACCCCGGGGCCCGCGAGGAGAAAGGCGAAGGCCTCGCCGGGCGTGCACTGGGGAAGGCGGAGGCCGTTCAAGCCGAGCACGACCGTCGGCAGCGCCCAGACCGCGATGCCGAGGAGCGCCGCCGACCCGAGGAGGCCCGGGCCCGTCGGGGGCGTCCAGGCGCCGAGTCGTTCACTGGTCCGCCGGGCGGCTGCGGCGGCGACGAAGGGGGGGAGGGCAACCCCGAGAAGCAGGGCCGATTCCACCCCGTGGACCCCGAGAAGAGGACCGCCGAAGGCGGCGAGGAGCAGCCCGAGGAGGCCCGCCCAGAGCAAGGCGGCGCGGCCGGGACCGCCGCCGGGAAGCCCGGCGAGGGCGCGTCCGATGGACACCACGTGGCGATCAGGGTTGAGGGGTGATCAGGTGAGCGGAGGAGAGGGCGTGGGCCCCGGACCGGGGCGGCTCGGAGGGCGCTCGGACCCGCCGTCGTCGGGGGCGGCGCCGGTGTCGAGGGCCAGGCCGATCACCTCGTCGACCTTCTGAACGAGGACCACCTCGAGGTCCCGGCGAACGTGCTCCGGGACGTCGTCCAGGTCCGGCTCGTTGCGCTTCGGGAGAATGACCCGGCGGATCCCGGCCCGATGGGCCGCGATACACTTTTCCTTCACCCCGTCCACCCGGAGCATCGTTCCCCGCAGGGTGATCTCGCCCGTCGACGCCGTGTCGGACCGGGCGGGCAATCGCGTCAGGAGGGACGCCAGGGAGATCAGGACCGGAAGCCCAGCGGAGGGGCCGTCCTTCGGGATCGAGCCGTGGGGCAGGTGGACGTGGACGTCGGTCTTGCTCAGGAAATCCTCGCTCAGGCCAAGCTGACCGGTGCGGGTGCGGATGTAGGTCATGGCGGCGGCGACGGATTCCTTGAGCACGTCGCCCAGGCGACCCGTCACGTGGATCTTGCCGTTTCCGGGCATCCGGGTGGACTCGACCAGGAGAAGGTCGCCGCCCTGGGGCGTCCAGGCCAGACCCGTCGCCACCCCGGGCCCGCTCTTCCGGTCGGGTCGTGTCGGCTCGTGCCGCGATGGGCCGAGGACCTCCCGGACGAAGGGCGGGTCCGCCGTCACCGAGACGTCTTCGCCTTCCGCGTAGCGCACGGCGACGGCCCGGCAGAGGGCCCCCACCCGCTGCTCCAGGAGCCGAACCCCTGCCTCCCGGGTGTACTCGTCGGTGATGGTCTGGAGGGCGGCGTCGGTGAACTCGAGCTGTTCCGGGGTCAGGCCATGGTCCGAGAGCTGCTTCGGGACGAGGAACTCCCGGGCGATGGCGTGCTTTTCGTCCCGGGTGTAGCCGGGGAGGTCGATCACCTCCATCCGGTCGAGGAGCGGGGCGGGGATCGTGTCGATCCGGTTGGCCGTCGCGACGAAGAGGATCTGGCTCAGGTCGACGGGCACCTCGATGTAATGGTCCTGGAAGGCGGCGTTCTGCTCCGGGTCGAGCACCTCGAGGAGGGCGCTCGCGGGGTCCCCCCGGAAGTCGTTTCCGAGCTTGTCGACTTCGTCCAGCAGCACGACCGGGTTCTTCGAGCCGGCCTTCTTCAGGGCGCCGACGATGCGCCCGGGGTAGGCCCCGACGTAGGTCCGGCGGTGGCCCCGAATCTCGGCCTCGTCCTGGACCCCGCCGAGTGAGGTTCGAACGAAGTTCCGGCCCGTCGCCCGGGCGATGGAGCGGCCGAGGCTGGTCTTGCCGACCCCCGGGGGGCCGACGAAGCAGAGGATGGGCCCCCGGGTGTCCGTGCGGAGCTTCCGGACGGCGATGTACTCGAGGATGCGACGCTTCGCCCGGTCGAGACCGTGGTGGTCTTCGTCGAGGCAGCGGCGCGCTTCCGGGACGTCGAGCCGGTCCGCCGTCGTCTTTCCCCAGGGCAGGTCGACGAGCCATTCGACGTACGTGCGGGCGACCTGGTATTCCGCTCCCGCCGGGGACATGGAGCGCATCCGGGAGAGCTGCTTCTTGGCCGCCTTTTCCGCTTCCGTCGGCATCTCCGCCTGGGCGACCCGGTCCCGAAGGGTGTCGACCTCGTCCTCGTCGTCGTCGATCTCGCCGAGCTCCCGGCGGATCGCCTTCATCTGCTGTCGGAGCAGGTATTCCCGCTGGGAACGGGACATCTCTTCTTGGACCATCGTCGAGATCTCCCGCTTGACCTTGAAGACCTCGCGCTGCCGGTTGACGACCTCCAGCACCCGTCGGAGCCGGCTCCGAACCTCGGCTTCTTCCAGCAGGCTCTGCTTGACGTCCGTTCCCACCGGCAGGTTGGACGCGACCAGGTCGGCGAGGGCGCCGGCCTCTTGGACCTGTTCGAGAGCGCTCGTCGCGTCCCGGGGGGTGCTCGGCAGCAGCTCGGCGAGCTGGCGAGCGGCCTCCCGGAGGTGGGCGCGGAGCGCATCGATCTCTTCATCGCCGAAGGCCCGGGGCTCGGAGATGCGCTCGACCTCCGCGGTGAGCCATCCCGGGTCGCGGCCGCCGGGCCCGGCGCGTCGGATGCGACCGATGCCCTGGAGCACCACCGAGTAGTTGTCCGAGCTGAGGCGGATGACCTTGAGCACCCGGGCGAGGGTGCCCACCGGATGGAGGTCGTCGAGGCCGGGGTCTTCCGTCTGCGGGTCGCGCTGGGAAAAGACGGCGATGGAGGGTCGATCCCGGTCGAAGGTCGCCTCGACGAGCCGCACCGAGCGCGGCCGACCGACGTTGACGGGGACCACGGACGTCGGGAAGAGCACCGAGTTCCGCAGGGGGAGCACCGGAAGCTCGGCCCGCGTCCCCTCGGGAAGCAGGGATTCGGTCATGTCCCTTTGCATTCTCGCCCCTCGGCGGGGCGGCGCAACCGACCCATCGCCCTCAAACCGTTCGGCCGGCCGACCGAAAGGAACGCCGAGGAAGCTGGCGGGGCCCCCGAGAAGTTGGTAGAAGCGGGGCGCCGGCCGATGATGTGGGAGCACCGACCACATCCTGAGCCCCGGAGAACTTCGATGCGTCAACCCTCCCGGACCCTGACGGCGGCGCGCCTCACGGCCATGGCCCTGACCGGCGTGCCTCTCGCGGGCTGCAACGCCGCCTTCCTGGGGAACCTGGTGGTCATGGGCCTGACCATCGGGATCTTCGTCGCCACCCTGTCCCTGGGTCGGGGGACGGCGGCCCGGAGCCGGGCCGATGCGTCGACGGCGACC
>DAPKRP010001047.1:0-13460 GCA_031800515.1 Polyangiaceae bacterium LLY-WYZ-14_1
CCGCCATGCCGCGTGCCAGGTTCCGCCCCACCGCCCCGATGTCTGCGCCGGGGCGACGTCTGCCCGGCCTCCCGCCTTCCGGCGCCGGCGCCTCGTCGGCGCCCACCTGGCCCCTCCCCGAGGCGCGGGTCCCGGCCCGGCTGCTGCACCTCGGTGCCCTCGTCGGCGAAGCTGCCCTCGGGGCCGCCTGCGAGCCGGCGGGGGAGAGCCGCAGCGAAGAGGAAAGCGTGCCCGTCGCCCCCTCCCGCGGGGAGGCCACCGCCGGCGGCAGCGCCTCGAGGGACAGCGCCGGGGGCCCGGGGGACGGCAGCGCGGCCCCAGACGATGCCCGGGCCGCCGAGGCCTGGCCGGCGTCCTTCCTGGTTCGCCCCTCGGAGAACGCCACCACCCTCCACCTCGGCCCGCGGGACGGCGCCCCGCCCATCGGCTTCGTCTACCCCGGCGCGACCGTGGTTCCCAAGGCCGGCGCGGCGGCGGGCCGCCTCTTCGTCGAGGTCGGCGGCTCCCTACGCGCCCGGGGGTGGATGGACATCGACCGGCTCGCCGTTCGGGCGCAGCGGACCTGCAGGCTCGGCGGCACGCCGGTCTACCTGGGCCCGAACGACCTGGTTCAGGTGGTGGGTCTCGACGAGCGTGGACTGCTCGAGGTGCGGGCGGAGCCCAATCTGGGCCCGGAGGGGCAGGCCCCGGCGCTCCCGGCCTTCGAAGGGGTCTGCCCGCCGGACCGCTTCGCCGCGGCCCGCGCCGGCGGGGGCGCGGAGGGCCCGAGCCCCGGCCAACCGTTCCGCCTGCCCGCGGGGCGCCCCGTCGACCTCTACGATCAGCCCGGTGGCGAGGTGGTGGCGAGGCTTCCGGCGACGACGCCGCCCCTCGTCGCCGTCGTGCTGCGGGATCAGGGCCAGTGGAAGGGAGTTCGGGTCGGCCTCGGTCCCTATCTGGTCGGCTTCGTGTCCGTGCCCCTCTCCCCGGCGGATCAGGCTCCGTCCCCGGCGCCCCGGGACCTGCCGGCTCCCGGCGGCTCCGACGGGGTCCCGGCGGTCATCGCCGACGGAAACGTGGACCGGCCCCTCTGGCGGGTGCGGCCAGGTACCCGGGTCACCTTCGACGAGAACGTGATCGGAGAGCTCTCCGCCGCCGGCTACGCGCGGGAGATGAACCGCTTCGACAGCGGGACCGTCGACGTATTCGTCGCCGCCGACGGCTCGTCGGCGGTCCGCGGAATGGTGCCGGCGGACGCCCTCGAGGCGGTGCCATCGGCGTCTCAGCCCGGGGGAGGGCTCGGCGCCCGGGGGACCGGAGCCCGGGGCGCCGGGGCGCGCGGCACCGGTGGCGGCACGACCACCGGGAGCACGACGACGACGACGCCGACGACCGGCGGAGGCGGGAGCACGGGGGACGCGGACGCCCCTTACGTCCCCGGCGGCCTCGACGACTGAGCCGCCGCTTCCGGCCTACATCTCCGAGTGGGCGCCGGGACGATGGGGGTCCTGGGGGTCGGGCTGCTTGACGCTCATCGTCACCAGTTCCTCGGCGGCGGTGGGATGAATGCCGACGGTTCGGTCGAAATCCGCCTTCGTGCAACCGGCCTTCACCGCGATCCCGATCCCTTGGATGATCTCCGGGGCGTCCAGGCCGACCATGTGGACGCCGAGCACCCGGTCCGATTCCCGGTCGACGATCACCTTCATGAAGGTGCGCTCTTCGCTCCCGGACAGGGTGTGCTTCATCGGCCGGAAATCGGTCGTGTAGACGTCGAGGGGGCGTCCCAGGGATCGGGCCGACGCTTCCGTCATGCCCACCGTGCCCATGGGGGGCTGGCTGAAGACCGCCGTCGGTACCCGGTCGTGGTCGACGGGGGTCGGGGTGCCCCCGAAGACGGTCTGGGCGAAGGCCATGCCCTCCCGGATCGCCACCGGGGTCAGGTTCATCCGGTCCGTCACGTCCCCGATGGCATAGATGTTTGGCATCGACGTTCGGGAGTAATCGTCGACCTTGACCGCGCCCCGTTCGAGCTCGACCCCCGCGTTCTCGAGGCCGAGCCCCTCGACGTTGGGGTCCCGACCGATGGCGTAGAGCACGGCGTCCACCTCGTAGAGCCGGCCCCGGGAAAAGGTGACCTCCAGGCTGCCATCGGACCTTCGGTCGATGCAGTCGATGATCTGATTGAAGGTGAACTCGATCCCCTTCTTGCGCATTTCCTCCGTCACGAAGAAGCGGCAGTCGTCGTCGAACCCCCGCAGGATGTGGGGGCCCCGGTAGATCAGGTGCACGTCGGCGCCGAGGCCTTGGAAGATGCCCGCCATCTCGACGGCGATGTAGCCGCCTCCGGCGACGATGAGGCGCTTCGGCATCTCCTCCAGGTAGAAGACGTCGTCGGAGACCATCCCCAGGTCGGCGCCAGGCTCGCTGGTCCGCCGGGGCCGGCCCCCGGTGGCGATCAGGATCGTCTCGGCGGTCACCGTCCGGCTTCCGCCGTTGCCCGTCGTGACCTCCACCGTGTGGGGGTCGACCAGGCGGCCCCGTCCCCGGATGATCTCGACGCCGGCGCCGTGAAGAAGCCGTTCGTAGACCCCGTTCAGGCGGCCGATCTCCTCGTCCTTGCGCTCCCGGAAGGTCTTCCAGTCGAAGCTCGTCGTGCCGACGGACCAGCCGAAGCCCCGGGCGTGCTCGAAGTCCTCTCCGAAGTGGCTGGCCATCACCATCAGCTTCTTCGGGACGCAGCCGACGTTGACGCAGGTGCCACCGAGGCGGCTCTCTTCGACCACCGCGACCCGGGCCCCCATACGGGCGCTCACCCGGGACGCGCGCACGCCGCCGGAGCCAGCGCCGATGGTGATGAGGTCGAAGTCGTAGCGTCGACCGCCGCTGCCGTTGCCTGAATGTCCGTCGTTGCCTTGATCGCTCATGGAACCTCGCTGCGGGTGCCTCACTGTACGCCCCCGGAGAGGTCCGGCTAGTACCCCTGCCCGGAAGTTCGGACCGGGTTTGCGCCGGTGTGGTCTCCGGTGGAATGGGTGAAGAGCGATGACGTCGACGTCCCCCCCGACCCCGAGCCGCCAGGCCTTCCGCCTGACCGGGCGCGTCCTCTACCTGACGCAGGATCCGGAGCTCCTCCGCCGCCAGCTCGACGGGGAGGACCTACCCTTCGACCCCGACCGCCCGCTCCTGGACGACATCAGCACGGATGAGATCTCCCCGGCCTGGGCCTGCTTTCATCACGACCGCACCATCGGCCGGTACGCCCTGGTCGGCCTTCGAGGCGGGGCGGTGACCGAGGACGCGGTCCGCTCCGGCGGCTTCCAGGTGGTGGTCAGCGGGCGGTCGAAGGGATGCGGGTCCAGTCGGGAGCACGCCCCCTTCGCCGAGCAAGCCGCCGGCATCGAGCTCGTCATCGCCCGGAGTCTGGAAAAGATCTACGGCCAGAACTGCCAGAACATCGGGCTGCTGACGTCGACGGACCTCGATCTCATCCCCCGCCTGCTCGCGGGCCAGGCGGTACCCCTCGACGCCCTGACCGAGGGCCTCGAGCCCATCGCCGCGGAGGTGGTTCGGTCCGGCGGGCTCTTCGCCTACAACAAGCGGCGTCTCGCCGGCGAGGTCTCCCCGCCGCCGGTCGAACGGGGGCCGCGGCCCATGACCCTGGTCGAGAAGATCCTGGCCCGGCATACGGTGCGGGATCCCGAGGGAGGCGTGGTCGGGGTGCCGGCGGTGGCGCCCGGAGACGCGGTCTTCGTCCAGGCGGCGGTCCGCTTCAGCCACGAATACGTCACGCCGATGGCGGACGCGTTGTTCCGGGATGCCCTCGGCGAGAACGCCGCCATCAAAGACCCCGAGACGGTCTACACCTTCCAAGACCACCTCGCGTTCCTCGGCCGGGTGATGCCGCCGGAAAAGCGCCGCCTCGGGCTTCTCGACAAGGCCGAGGGGCTCGCGGCGACGCAGCGCGCCTTCGCCGAACGGCACGGCGTGACCCTCTACGGCGAGGTCGAAGGGGGCGGGGCCTCGGCGATCTGCCACAACGCGGTCGTCGAGGACCTGGCGTTGCCCGGGACCGTCGTGGTCGGAACGGACAGCCACACCTGCATGGCGGGGGTGCTGGGATGCGTCGCCTTCGGGGTGGGGAGCACGGACATGGCGAATGCCTGGTACACCGGCGACGTCCGGGTCCGGGTGCCGGAGACGGTGCGCTTCGTCCTCGAGAATCGGCTCGGGGACGGGGTCTCGGCGAAGGACGTGATGCTCTACCTGCTGCGCCAGCCGTTCTTCCGGAGCAGTCAGGGGATCGGCAAGGTGCTGGAGTTCGCCGGAGACGGGGTGCGGTCCCTGTCCTTGGACGAGCGGGCGACCCTCACCAACATGGCCGTCGAGGCCGGCGGATTCACCGGGATCATCGAACCCGACGACACCGTGCTCGACTACCTGGAAGCCATGCGGGGTCGCCCCCGGGACGAGCTCCGCGGGATGGTCGTCCGGGGAGATCGCGGAGCCCACTACCATCAGACCTTCCACCTGGACCTCGCCGCCGTGCCCCCCATGGTCGCCACCCCGGGGGACCCGAGGAACGGCGTACCCCTCGCCGAGCTCTCCCATCCCCCGGACCGGATCGACATCGCCTATGGCGGTTCCTGCACCGGCGGGAAGATCGCCGACATGGACATGTACGCCCGCGTGTTCCAGGCGGCCCTGGACCAGGGGCGCCGGGTGGCCCCAGGGGTGCAGGCCTTCATCCAGTTCGGCAGCCTCCATATCGAAGGCTACGCCCGGAGACGGGGCTACGACCGCCTGTTCTCCGAGGCCGGCGTCTCCCTCCTTCGCCCGAGCTGCGGGGCGTGCATCAACGCGGGTCCTGGCGCCTCCCGGGATCCGGACACGATCACCGTCAGCGCCCAGAATCGTAACTTCCCGGGCCGGAGCGGTCCGGGACAGGTCTACCTCGCCAGCCCCATGACCGTGGCGGCGAGCGCGATCCTGGGCCGGTTGGCCTCCCCGGCGGAGCTGCTCGTCCCTGCGGACCGACCTCCGCAGGCCGGGCGCTGAGGCGTTTTGCCTCCCCCCCATCTCACCGCTTGGTGATAATGTCGGGCCTTCGATGGAAGCGTGGGACGCGCGGGACCGGGAAGTCGCCATTCAAGTGCTTCGATCGATCCGGCAGATCGTCCGGAAGATCTCGGAGCATTCGAAGCACCTTTCTCGGGACCTCGGCCTCACCCTTCCCCAGTTGTTGTGCCTCCGGGCGATCGGCAAGGCGACGCAGGAAGACCCGAACGTCGCCGTCACCGTCGTCCAGGTCGCCCAGTTGGTGCAGCTGTCGCCGGCGACCGTGTCCCGGATCATCGACCGGCTGGAACGGGCGGGGCTGGTCACCCGGGAGCGCATGGCGCAGGACCGGCGAAAGGTCCGTCTGAACCTGACCCCCCGGGGACTGGAACGCTACGAGACGCTGCCCGTCGGGCTGCAGGAACGCTTCCTCGAACGGCTGGACAAGCTGCCCAGCGACGAGCGGGAAGGGCTCCTTCGCGCCTTGCGTAAGGTCACCGACATGATGGAAGCCACCGACCTCGACGCCGCTCCGATGCTGGCCCCGGAGACCGACGTCAAGGACTGACGCGAGCGTCCCGACCGCCGCCGTGGGGCGGCGTAGGGCTGCAGCCCGCTTCCGAGGGCTTGCGAGGGACCCTCTCAGAGGAGCTCGTAGCTGCCGTCTTCGTCGTGGTTTTCCGGCCCGACCAAGGCCGGATTGAAGACGCAGATCATCCGCAGGTCTTCTTCCGCCACCAAGGTGTGCCGGTCGTGCTTGTCCAGGGCGTAGATCGTCCCGGCTTCGATGACGTGCTCTTCGTTCCGGTCCCGGTCGATGAGCTTTCCCTTGCCCTCGATGCAGTAGACCGCTTCGAGGTGGTTCTTGTAGTGCATGACCGTCGTGGTGCCGGCCCGCAGTACGGTGTCGTGCATGGAGAACCCCATGCCTTCGTCCCGGAGCAGGAGGCGACGGCTCGTCCAGGTCTTGCCCTCGACGACCCGGTCTCCGGGCAGCTGTCCAAGCTTCTTCACGATCATGAGGAAAACGCCTCGACGATGGTGTTCACGAGGTTCTTCGGCGCCTGGGAGGGAGAGCGCCGCTTGCGGTTGACGACCGTCTCGAGGCTTCGTTCGATGATGCCGATACCCTCGTCCAGCTCTGCCTGGGTGATGCTGAGCGCCGGGAGCAGCTTCAGCACCTCGTCGTCGGGCCCCGCCGTCTCGATGATGAGACCCCGTTCGAAGGCGGCGGCGGAGACCTCTCCGGGAATGCTCGCGTCGTCGAAGGCCAGGCCCTGGATGAGGCCCCGGCCTCGGTGCTCGGCCCCGAAGCGCTCGGCGAGCCGACCGAGGGCGCCGGCGACCGCGTCCGCCTTCTTGCGCACGTCGGCGGCGAAGCGGTCGTCCGCCCAGAAGGTCTCGAGGGCGGCCCGGGCGGTGACGAAGGCGGGGTTGTGGCCCCGGAAGGTCCCGTTGTGCTCCCCGGGAGAGAACTGGTCGAGCTCGGGCTTGACCAGGAGCAGGGCCATCGGCAGCCCATAGCCGGAGATCGACTTGCTGAGGTTGACCATGTCCGGCACGACCCCCGCTTCCTCGAAGGAGAAGAAGCGACCGGTTCGGCCGCAGCCGACTTGGATGTCGTCGGCGATGAACAGGGCCCCGTGACGCTTGGCCAGGTCGGCGAGCCGCCGGATCCATTCCATCGAGGCGACGTTGACGCCGCCCTCCGCCTGCACCGTCTCGAGGAGGAAAGCGGCCGGCGCTTCGACACCGCTCGAACCATCGGACAGCAGCCGTTCGATCATCTCCAGCGTATCGACCCCGTCACCGTGATAGCCATCGAAGGGGGCCCGGGTCACGTGGGAGAGCGGGATGCCTGCCCCGTCCCGCTTCCCCTGATTTCCGGTGACGGCGAGGGACCCGAGGGTCATGCCGTGGAAGCCGTTGGTGAAGGCGAGAACGCTGGTCCGGCCGGTGACCTTCCGCGCCAGCTTCAAGCTGGCCTCGACGGAGTTCGTCCCCGTCGGGCCCGGGAAGAGCACCTTGTAGTCCAGACCCCGGGGCTTGAGCAGGTGCGTCTCCATCGTCTCGAGGAGCTGCACCTTCGCCTCCGTCGTCATGTCGAGGGCGTGGGTGATGTTGTCCCCCGCCAGATACTCCAGCAGGCGATTCTTCAACACCTCCGGGTTGTGCCCGTAGTTCAGGGCACCAGCGCCGGCGAAGAAGTCGAGATACCGGTTCCCCTGCCGATCCCACATCTCCGAGCCCTTGGCGCGGGTGAACTCGGTCGGGAAGGACCGGCAGTAGCCTCGAACGTTCGACTCGAGGCGTTCGATGGTGGGATGGGGGGTGTGGGCCGTTTTGGTCATGACGACTCGTTCCTTTCGACCGGACCGATCCGGTAGCGTTCTTCCGCTTCGTGGTTCGCGCCCGGAAAATGCGCGGGGACGAAGCCCTCGCCGACCTCGCAGGGGGCGCCCCAGCGGCGGGCGAAGGCGGTGAAGAGGCGCTTCGAGGCCTCGTTGCTCGGGGCGACCGTCGCCTCGAGGTGGGTGGCGTCTGGGTTCAGGCGGAACAGGGCGTCCAGGAGCCGGCCGCCGATGCCCCGCCCCCGGGCCGCCGAGTGCACCCCGACCTGCCAGACGAACATCGTCGTCGGCCGGGTCGGCGGGCGATATCCGACGACGAAGCCCAGGGCGTCGCCGTTCGAGTCTTCCGCGATGACCCCGGCGTCGCCGAAGTCGGAGCAGAGAAGCAGGTAGGCGTAGGCCGAGTTGGCCTCGAGCACGCCGCTCTCCTGGACCAGTCCGAAGACCGTCCGCCCGTCGTCGAGGCTCAAGGTCCGAAAGCGGACCCCGTCCTCGGCGGGCTTTGGGGCATTCGCCCCACTCACGCCGGAACCGCTGCCGTGGTGTGGTTCACCCGGGAACGGCCCGGCCGCCGGAAAAGAGGGGTGGGGACGACCCCCGGCTCGGACAGCTGCTGCCAGGTGGGACCGAAGGTGTCCGGGTCGACGAGCTCCTCGACGAAGAGCTGCTCGTGGCCGCGCTTGACCAGCTGGTCGGCTGCCTGCTCTTCGACGACGTAGGTGATGTGGACGTCCTCGGAGCTGTGGGCGACGAAGTGGAGGGCGTCGTCGCCGAGCTCTTCCAGGGCCGGAGAGATGAGGTCCGCGCAGCGGCTCACCTGATGGCCGACAAAGCTCACGCTGGCGACGTCCCGGCGGGCGGTGACCCGGCAGGTCTCCGAGAGCGCGGCGACCAGGCCGTCGAAGACCTCGTCCAGGTGCGGGACGGCGGCGCGGTCCACGGTGGCCTTGATGCTTCCCGGGGAGCTCGAGACCAGATCCATCGACACGCCGAAATCGCTGAAGCAGGTGGCGACGTCCGCGAGAAAGCCGATGGGCTGCCAGCTCGGGTCCCGCTCCATGGTGAAGCTGGTCATCTTCTTTCGGTAGGCGATCGCCTTCACCCCGGGGACCGCGTCGGCGTCGATCCGGGTGCCCGGGCCGAGCTCCGGATGCTTGGTCCAGCGGATCTCCAGGGGAACGCCGTAGCGCAGGGACGGTTCGAGGCTCCGGGGGTGGAGCACCTTGGCGCCTAGGGCGGCCATCGTGGTGACCTCGTCGAGGCTCACCCGGCGGAGCAGCCGGGCGTGCTCCACCAGGCGGGGGTTGGTGGTGAAGGTACCGGGGACGTCGGTCCAGATCTCCAGTCGGTCGGCCTCGAGGCGGCTGGCCAGGTAGGCCGCGGAGGTGTCCGAGCCTCCCCGGCCGAGAACCACCGTCTCGCCGCGGGCGTTGGCCGCGGTGAAGCCCTGGGTCACCAGCACCGCTTCCGGCCGCGCGGCCAGGCGAGCCCGGAAGGTCGGATCCGGGGCGTAGTCGCATTCCGCCGAGAGGTAGTCGGCGGTCTCGGCACCGCCGGTGGCCGCGTCGAGGTGCTCCCGCACGTCGACCCAGCCCGCGTCGAGGCCGGCGTTCCGCAGGTAGCGGACGCCGAGGCGGGTGGAGAGGCGCTCGCCGCTCGACAGCACCTCCGCCCGGACCCGGTCCGAGGGAGCTTCCCCCCGGCGGGCGAGCCCGGCGAGCCAGTCGAGCTCGGGCAGGTCATCCGCGGAGACGCCCATGTCTCGGGCCGCCTCCTCGTGTCGGGCCCGCAGAGCGGTCAGCGCGGTGCTGGCCTCGCCCTTGGCTTCCAGGGCAGCGAGAAGGGTCTCGAGAAGGTCGGTGACCCGAGACAGGGCCGAGCAGACCAGGAGCGGTCGGGTCCCATCGCCGAGGTGATCCCGGCAGACCCGCGCGATGCGGGGCCAGTTGGAGGGGGTGCCGACGCTCGAGCCGCCGAACTTCGCGACGCGCCAGGGGAGATGAGCCAACGGTTGCCTCAAAAATGGTTCGTGTGGCATCGATTGCTGCGAGAAGATGTGCTGCTGCGAAATTTTGTCAACCGGTCAATCGGCCGGTCGGACGGTTGGTTGACCGGGGTCCGGAGCGCGTCACGGACCCGTCGAAGGCGTTGACAGCGGCACGGTGAGCCAGGACACCCGGGGGGTGCTCGACCTGCCGCGCCTCGAACGGATTCGCCTGAGCGCCACGCCCCGGGTTCAGCAGGCCCTCGCCCACGGGATGCTGTTCCCGAACTACGCCCTGCTGCCCCCCCGGACGGAGATCGTCTTCGAGGGGCTGGACCATCTGCCGGACCACCCCGTGGTCTACGCGATGAACCACACAGATCGCTATAATTACTGGCCTTTTCAGTATCGGCTGTATCGATTCCAGGGCCGCTTCACCGCGACCTGGGTGAAGGGCAAGTACTACGAGAACCCCTTCGTCGCGCGCTTCATGGAGCTCACCAACAACATCCCGACGGTCTCCCGGGGATACCTTATATCCAGGGATTTCCTGGAGACCCTCGGCCGCCGACCCTCGGA
The DNA here is from genome assembly GCA_031800515.1 of Polyangiaceae bacterium LLY-WYZ-14_1. Taxonomy (GTDB): domain Bacteria; phylum Myxococcota_A; class Polyangia; order Polyangiales; family DAPKRP01; genus DAPKRP01. Next base: position 9,952 of record DAPKRP010001047.1, read on the forward strand.
GGCGGAGTACACCTGGCTGCGCCGGCGGGTCGACCGAGCCGCCGGGGTGGCCGGAGCCGACGCGGGGGTCGACGGGCCCCGAGAAGCGGGCCCAGCAGCAGCGACCGAGCCCCCGGAAGGCGTCGATCGCTCCGCCCTCGAGCCGATCTTCCGCCGGCCCCGGGATCTCCTGGGCCGCCCCTTCGACCCCGAGCAGGAGTCCTACGAGGCGGCGGTCGACCGCCTCTACCGGGCGATGATGAAGGTCTTCGTCCGGCTGAACGCCCGCGCCCTCGAGCTCGGCCTCGACCTATTGGTCTTCCCCCAGGGCACCCGGTCGAAGCGCCTCTCCCGGGGCCACGGCGGCATCTCCCAGATCGCCCTGAAGTTCCAGCGCACCATCGTCCCGGTCGGGTGCAGCGGGTCCGACCGGGTCTATCCGGGGGCGAGCCCCTTCGCGAAGGGGGGTCGGGTGGTCTATCGCTTCGGCCCCCCGGTCACCCCGGAGGACATGGCCCCCTGGTGGATCGACGAGGACTTCGAGCCCTTCACCGTCGAGGCGGAGCGGCGGCATCAGGGGCGCTTTCAGGGTTTGGTCGACGAGGTGATGGCCCGCATCGATGCGCTGGTGGACCCCCCCTACCGCTTCGCCGCCGGGGGGGAGAGCGACGGGGTCCGGGGCACCGCCCGGTTCCTGTAGGCTCCCCCCGCCGGCCGCGGCCCGGGGCGACGGCGGCAGCCAGGGACGAAAGGACGAGGACGATGGCGATGTTTCGAAAGGTGCTGGTGGCGAACCGGGGCGAGATCGCCGTCCGGGTGATGCGGACCCTCCGGGAGATGGGGATCTCCCCCATCGCCGTCCACAGCGAGGCGGACCGGGCCGCCCTCCACGTCCGGATGGCGGACGAGGCCTACGAGATCGGCCCGGCCCCGAGCGCCGACAGCTACCTCCGGATCGACCGCATCATCGATGCTTGTAAGAAAAGCGGCGCCGATGCGGTCCACCCGGGATACGGGTTCCTGAGCGAGAACCCCACCTTTTCCCAGGCCTGCGCCGACGCCGGGGTCGTCTTCATCGGACCCGAGGCCTCGGCGATGGTGGCGATGGGGCATAAGACCGCCGCCCGGGACAAGATGGTCGCCGCCGGCGTCCCCGTCGTCCCCGGGGCCCACGTCGACGACCCGGCCCAGCTGCTCCCCGAGGCGGAGCGGGTCGGCTACCCGGTGATGCTGAAGGCGGCCTCCGGAGGCGGGGGCAAGGGGATGCGGCTGGTGGACAAGCCGGAAGACCTGGTCGCCGCCTTCGAGCGCGCCCGGGACGAAGCGAAGAACGCCTTCGGCGACCCCACCGTCTACCTGGAAAAGGCGATCGTCCGGCCCCGGCACATCGAGATCCAAGTGCTCTCCGACGGCCAGGGACAGGTGGTGCACCTCTTCGAGCGGGACTGTTCGATCCAACGCCGGCACCAAAAGGTCGTCGAGGAGACGCCGAGCCCGGCGCCCCCGGTCAACGACGAGCTCGTCGCCCAGATGGGGGAGGTCGCGGTCCGGGCGGCGGAAGCGGTGAACTACCGTTCGGCGGGCACCGTCGAGTTCCTGATGGGGGAGGACGGGTCGTTCTATTTCCTGGAGATGAACACGCGGCTCCAGGTCGAGCACCCGATCACCGAGCTCATCACCGGGATCGATCTGGTGCGGGAGATGGTGCGGGTCGCCGCCGGGGAGCGCCTCGGCTACGACCAGAGCGCCGTCCGTCGCCAGGGGCACGCCATCGAATGTCGGGTCTACGCCGAGGACCCGGCGACGGGCTTCCTGCCGAGCCCGGGGCGCATCGACGTGCTGCGGGTCCCGGCGGGGCCCGGGATCCGGGACGACTCCGGGACCTATCAGGGGGCGGAGATCACGGGCTTCTACGACCCCCTGATCAGCAAGCTGAGCGTCTGGGCGCCGGACCGACCCCGGGCGGTGGCGCGCATGCGGCGCGCCCTCGGGGAATACGTGGTGGGGGGCATTCGGACCAACCTCCCCTTCCACCTCGCCCTCTTTTCCCACCCGGAGTTCGTCGACGGCCAGTACGACACGGGCTTCATCGGGAAGCACAAGGACGTGCTCCACACGGCGGGGAACGCGGGGGACGCGGCGGAGGCCTTCGCCGTCGCCGCCGCCGTCGCGGAGGCGCAAGCCGAGACCGAGCGGGCCGCCCGGGCCGCCGCCCAGGGTAACGGCTCCGCCGCCGCGGCCGGGGGGGCCGGCCTATCCCCCTGGAGGCTCGGCGCCCTCCCCCGCCAGTGAGGCCACCATGCGAGGAGCACTCAGTCCTGGCAGCGGTCCCGGAAGGCGGTGGCGAGGACCTGGGCCGCGCGCTTGCCTCGGGGGGAGAAGCCGTCGGCGCCTTCTTCCCGGCTCTCCGGGTTCGAGAACCACTTCCAGACGTAGAGCCCGGAGAGCCAGTCCCGGCCCTCCAGGGCCTGGAAGAGCCGGCGGTAGGCCAGGGCCTGGGCGGCCTCGCTCGGCGGCGGGGCGTCGTCCGGATCATGCTCGGGCCAGGCGTGGGGCCGGATCTCCGGATGCATCCGTGACCGATAGCCGACCTCGGTGAACAGCACGGGTTTCCCCGTGCGCCGGTGCAGGGCGTCGAGGTGGCCCATGTAGCCCTGCAACCGCGCTCGCTTCTGGGACTCGGATTCGGCGCGGGAGAAGGCGACGGGCGGGTAGAACTGGATCCCGACGTGGTCCACCGCGTCCCACCAGGGCACGTCGACGACCTCGTCCCAGTTGGCCGCGTAGACGAGCTCCCCGCGATAGATCTGCCGCACCTCCCGCACCAACTCCCGCCAGCGGTCGGCAAAGCGCACGCTGGTGGTCTTGAGCTCGCAGCCCACGGCGAAGAGGGGCACCCCCTCCGCCTGAGCGATGCGGGCGTGGTGCAGCAGGAACGCCCGATAGCTCGCCCACCAGCGGTCCCAGGCGGCCTCGTCGCCGGGGTCGATGCGGCCGACCCAATCCCCGCCGCCGACCCACACGTGGGGCTTGTAGAAGACCTGGAACCCCTGGGCCCTGGCGTCCCGGATCCCGGCCACCATGCGGGCATCCGTCTCGGCGCCCCGCAGTCGAGGGAGTCGCACCCGGTCGTCTTCGAGGCTGCGCTGGTAGCCGAAGGGGGTGAGGCTGACCCAATCGACCCCGAGCGCCCGGAGCTCCCGGAGACTGCGCCGCGCGGCGTCGGTGCCGTAGCCGAAGCGGCCGCCCGCCTCCCAGCTGTGCGCGAAGCTCATGCCCCGGTGGACTCCCGGGGCCAGGGTCGGGACCCCCGGGAGGCACCCCCGGGCATCCGGCGGGGGCAGGTCTTCCTGGGCCGGGTCGTCGTCCCGACCCCGCCCGCGGTCGGTCGCATTCGTCCGGTCCGCCTCGGCGCGGGCCCGCTGGGGGCGGCCGGCATGGCCGTCTCCGGCGGCGGAGCGATCGCTGCCGCAGGCGCCCGCCCCGAGCAGGAAGGTGAAGAGAAGGAGCGACCCCGCCGTCATGCCGCC
>DAPKRP010001048.1:0-1613 GCA_031800515.1 Polyangiaceae bacterium LLY-WYZ-14_1
CAGGGCGGCGCCGAGGGCGACCTCCCCGGCCCGGCGAGGGGCGCGCCCCTCGAAGGCGAGGTCCCGGGAGGCCTCTGGCGCCGGGGGCAGGCCGTCGGCGTCTTCCGGGAGGCCCACGAGGGTAAGGTTGCCGGGCAGAGCGGGATAGAAGAGATAGCCCCAGACCCGAGGACGGACCCGCCGCACCCCCGGCAGGGAGGCGACCTCCGCCGCCTGCGCCGGGTCGACGAGGGCCGGGCGGCCCGCGACGGTGCGCTGGACGATCAGATCCGGCAGGGACCCGCGGGCGGCCGCGTGCTCGGCCTGGAGAGCGCCGGTCACCAGCAGCACGGAGGCGAGGAGCGTGGTGACGAAGGCCAGGCCGGCGCCGACGGCCAGGTTCTTCCCGCCCCGTCTCGCCAGGCTCCCGAGGGCGAAGGCGAGGATGGCCCGCTGCCGCCTCACCGTCTTCCAGAGGAGGACGAGGAGGAGGAGGATGCCGGGACCCGGGCAGGAGGCCCGTCGGCGGCGCGGACCACGAGCTCGACGGTCCCCCCGGGGACCTCGGCGAAGGCGCTCCGGGGCGGAGCGAGCAGGGCGCCCGCCGGGTCCGGGTCGAGGAGCGCGGGGGCGTCGGCGAAGGGCGCCCCGGGCTCGGCGAGGGCGGGATGGCGTAGCCAGCGGCTGGTCGAGGAGAGGGCCAGGTCCGCGGAGGGCAGGAAGCGGAGCGCCGCCTCCCGGGCCGCGGCCTCCTGGGCCCATCGCCGCCGAGCGGCGGCGGCATGGGCGCCGACGAGCCCGAGGGCCAGGACGAGGGCCCCAGCGGCCTGGCTCAGCCGACGGAGCCGCCGGGGTGCGGGGTCGAAGGGGCTCACAGGTTGAGGAAGAGCTGGGTCAGGATCGCGTCGGCGACCAGCACCGTGATCGACACGACGACGACGGCGCTGGTGGTCGCCCGCCCGACGCCTTCCGTGCCCCCGGTGGTCTGGAAGCCGAAGTAGCAGCCCATGATGGCGATGAGAAAGCCGAAGAAGGGGGTCTTGCCGAGGCCGCTCAGGAAGTCCCGCATGGTGATCGCGTCGATGGCGCTCGACAGGAAGAAGGGCGGCGAGATCCCGACCGTCACCGTCGAGACGGCCATCGCGCTCAAGATGCCGAGGGCCAGGGCGAAGCAGCAGATCATGGGGATCCCGACGGTGCAGGCGACGAGCCGGGGGACGACCAGCTTGCGGACGGGGTCGGCGCCCAGGGCGCGGATCGCGTCGATCTGCTCCGTCACCGCCATGGAGCCGATCTCCGCCGCCATCCCCGCGGCGATGCGGCTGCCGACGACGAGGGAGGTGAGGGAGGGGGCGAGCTCCCGGGCTTCCGACAGGCCGACGATGCGGCCCACGCTGTCCCGGGCCCCGAAGGGCTCGAGGGAGTAGGCGAACTGGATCGCCATCACGATCCCCACGAAGACGGCGGTCGCCGCCCCGATCCCGAGGCTCTTCACGCCGAGCTGCTCCAGCTGGTAGAGCCAGGAGCCGAGCTCGGGACGGCTCGAGAACAGTGCGCCGAGGGCCCGGCCGGTCAGGATGGTCACCCGCCCGGTCGTCTCGACGAAGCCCTGGACCCGGGCGAGCTGCCGGGCG
>DAPKRP010001049.1:0-8887 GCA_031800515.1 Polyangiaceae bacterium LLY-WYZ-14_1
TGGGCGGCGAGATCCTGTTCATCGAAGCCACCCGGATGCACGGGACCGGCAAGATGCAGCTCACCGGCCAGCTCGGGGAGGTGATGAAGGAATCCGCCCAGGCGGCGATGAGCTACGTCCGGACTCGGGCCAAGTCCCTCCACATTCCGGAAGACTTCCTCGAAAAGAGCGACGTCCACATCCACATCCCAGCGGGAGCCATGCCCAAGGACGGGCCGAGCGCAGGCGTCACGATGATGACCGCCCTGGTCTCCCTCCTGACGAAGATCCGGGTGCGCCACGACGTGGCGATGACCGGCGAGATCACCCTCCGGGGCCGGGTTCTGCCCGTCGGCGGGATCAAGGAAAAGGTGCTCGCCGCGCACCGGGCCGGGATCAAGCGGGTGATCCTGCCGGAACGCAATCAGGCGGACATCGAAGAGGTCCCCCAGGAGATCCGGGACAGCCTCGAATTCTTCCCGGTGACGAAGATGGACGAGGTCCTCGCCAACGCCCTGGAAGAGCCGGACAAGCTCGACCTGGTCCTCGGGGACGAGGACGACAAGGACAAGGCGTCCCAGACCGCGGCCCCGGCGGGTCCCGCACCCTCCGCCTGACCGCACCGCCGGTCTCCGGCGCGGGCTCCCGTCGCCGGTCCCCGGCGGCGTGGCGCCAGGCCCTTCCGCGGCCCCCCCGCGGGGGCCGCGCGTCGATGCGGAACGGTCACAATCGTGGCGTGGTGGATGGGCGCCAGCCTGGCTAATCTCCGGCGCCATGAAGATGAAGATCGGGCGGCGCCGGTTCCTGCAGAACACCGCCGCGGTGACCATGGCGGCCCCGGTGGCCGCGAGCTGCGGCGACGACGGCGGCGGTCGCGGCCCCACGGGCATGGCAAGCCCGCCATCGCCCTTCTTCCTCCACGGGGTGGCCAGCGGGGATCCCTTCACCGACTCGGTGGTCCTCTGGACCCGGGTGACCCCCCAGGGAGACGAAGACGACATCGGCGTCCGCTGGGAGCTGTCGACGGATGCGGCCTTCGGCGACCTCGTGGCCAGCGGAGACGCCACGGCGAGCGCGAGCGCCGACTTCACCGTCAAGGTGATCCCGAGCGGCCTCGAGGCGGGGACGACCTACTACTATCGCTTCCAGCTGGCGGACGCGGAGGACCGTTCCCCGGTGGGTCGCACCCGAACCCTGCCGACCGGGTCGGTCCGGCAGCTGCGTCTCGCCTTCGTCTCCTGCTCGAACCATCCGGCGGGCTTCTTCCACGCCTACCGGGCCATCGGTGAGCGGGCCGACCTGGACGCGGTGCTGCACCTCGGGGATTACTTCTACGAGTACGGGGAGGGCACCTTCGGCGACGGGGATGAGATCGGCCGCCTCCCGGAGCCGAACGCGGAGACCGTGACCCTGGCCCAGTACCGGACCCGCTTCGCCCAGTACCGGCGGGACCCGGACCTCATCGAAGCCCACCGGCAGCACCCGTGGATCCCGGTCTGGGACGACCACGAGACCACCAACAACGCCTGGCGGGGAGGCGCCGAAAACCATCAGCCGGAGACCGAGGGAGACTGGGACGTCCGCGTCGACGAAGCGCTCCAGGCCTACTACGAGTGGCTGCCCATTCGAGAGCCCGGCGCCGGCCGCACCCGGGAAGAGATCTACCGCCGTTTCACCTTCGGAGACCTCGCCGACCTGTTCATGCTCGAGTCCCGGCTCGTCGGGCGGGACGAGCAGGTCGACCCTGGAGGCGAGCCCATCGCCCTCGACGATCCCCGCCTCACCAACCAGGACCGCCAGCTCCTCGGCCCGGAGCAAGAGGCCTGGCTCTTCGACGGCCTGCGCGATTCCGGCGCCCGGTGGAAGATCCTGGGGCAGCAGACGATGATGGCTCAGCTCGTGGATATCCGGGTTCAGGAGGTCGTCGCCGCGGGCAACACGGACCAGTGGGACGGCTACGTGGCGGCCCGAAACCGTCTCCTCGACGTCATCGAAAACGACGGGGTCTCGAACGTCGTCGTCCTCACCGGGGACATCCACTCGTCCTGGGCGAACGACATCGCCCGGAACCCCTTCACCGACGGGGGCTACGACCGGGATACCGGCGCGGGCTCCCTCGCCGTGGAATTCGTCGCGCCGGCGGTCTCGTCGGAGACCTTCGCGGCCGGCCTGGGCATCGATGGTCCCCTCCTCGACGCCCTGGTCGACGGCTTCGCGGCGGCGCACCCCCACGTGCGCTTCTTCGACATCGCCAACAACGGCTGGGCGATGCTCGACATCACCCGCAATCGGGTCCAGTCGGAATGGTACGCCTCCGGGGACGTCCGGGTGGCCACCCCGGACAACCGGTTCCTCGCCGCCTACCAGGTGGCCGACGGGACCGCGCGGCTCGTGGAAGCCGACGGGCCCGTCGACGAGGACCCCCGCGCCCCTCGCCTCGCGCCCTGATCCGCGGCGCCGGGCGGGGACCCCCCGGGACCCGTCACCGGAGACCAGCAGGCCGGCGAGAAAGGCCTGCTATTCTCCGGCGGATGGTGACCACCATCGCCCTCGACGCCATGGGCTCGGACCACGGGCCCGCGGCTACCGTCGAGGGCGCCGCCATCCTCTCGAGGGAGGAAGGCGCCCCGCGCATCGTCGTCGTGGGGGACCGGCGAACCATCGAACCCCTCCTCGCCCGTTTCGATGCCCGGGAGGACCGGGTGGCGCTGGTCCACGCCCCCCAGGTCGTCCCGATGGACGCCGACCCGAAGCGCGGGCTCGACGCGAATCCGGATGCGTCGATCCTGGTCGCCGCCCAGCTGGTGCGGGACCAGGCGGCGGACGCCCTGGTCAGCGCCGGCAACACCGGGGCGGTCGCCCTCGCCTGTAGCCGCGCCTTCGAGCGGCTGCCCGGCATCCGTCGGGCGGGCCTCGGCGCCGTCTACCCGACGGAGCGACTCCGGGGCGCCCGTCGCGACCCCTTCAGCCTGATCCTCGACGTCGGGCTCACCCTGGAGGCCGACGCCGTCGACCTGGTCGGCTTCGCGATCATGGGCTCCGCCTACGCGGCGGCGATCTCCCGGAACGAGGCCCCCCGGGTGGCGCTGCTGTCGAACGGGGCCGAGTCCCACAAAGGGCCCCGAGCGGTCGTCGAGGCCCATCGTCGTCTGTCCCAGCTCTCCCAGGTGAGCTTCATCGGAAACGTCGAGGGGATGGACATCCCCGCCGGGACCGCGGACGTCGTCGTCACCGGCGGCTTCGTCGGCAACATCGTCCTGAAGATGCTCGAAGGCGTCTCGGAGACGATGAAGCGGCTCGGTCGCTACGCGATGAACGAGTCCCTCGCCTACAAGGCCGGGCTCGCCTTGCTCTCCCCGGCGGTCAAGAAGCTGCGCCAGGCGACGGACTGGCAGCAGTACGGCGGGGTGCCGATCCTCGGCTTCGACCACCTCTGCATCAAGGCCCATGGCCGAAGCGGCCCCCGGGCGATCGCCAACGCCCTGAAGGTCGCCCGAAACGCCGTCCGCAGCGACACCCTGGGCACGATCCGCCGTGGCCTGACGGAGGCGGAGACCACCCGCTGGTCGGACCGGCCCTGAGAGGGTGTTGAGGAAGCCCGCGCGGGCCCTCGCCCCGTGGGTGCACCGTGGGATACTGGTGGCATGCGCCTTCCCCGCCCCGAGTCGCCGGTCGCCCCCCGGCGGGCCGGACCCGGGCGCCGCCCGCTGCCCGACGGTCGGCGTGTCCACGCCGTGCTGGCCGGGCTCTGCCTCGGTGGCCTCGGCTGCCACGCGGCCGCCCCGGCGCCCACCACCACTCCGTCGTCATCGTCGACGGCGGCAGCCGGTCCCGGGGCGAACCCCGCCCGGGGGGACGCCGACGGGGTCGGGGACTGCGCCCCCCGCGCCCCCGCCGACCTTCGGGAACGCGCCCAGGAGGGCATGCGCTTCGTCTACCGGATCGAAGGGCAAGGGGCCGAGCCCCACCTGCGGGAGGTCGAGCTGCTCGAGGTCACCGACGACGCCTTCCGCAGCCGGACGATCTACCGAACCGTCGACGGCGCTCCCCTCGGGGCGCCCATCGAAGGGGGGCTGACCTGGGAGGAAGCCTCTCACCTGTCCCTCTTCCCCCATGGCCACGAGACCAGCTGGGAAGCGGTGCACCGCACCCCGGAGGGGGACCGCTTTCCCTGCCGCATGTACCAGAGCGAGGACGAGCACGGGGGCGACCCGGTGGTCACCCGGGCCTGCTTCACCCCGACGATGCCCGTCCCCGTCTCCCACGAGGTGCGCCGGGGGGGCACGACCCTGCAGCGGATGGTGCTCATCGGCCACGCCGCCGGTAGGCCGCCCGCGGACACCGCCGCGGCAGCGGACACCCCGGACTGAGCCGGACCCTGCTACCCTGCCGCGGATGGCCACCGCCGCCGCCGTCCTCGGAGCCGGTTCCTGGGGCACCGCCCTCGCCAAGCTCCTCGCCGACCAGGGGGTCGAGACCCGCCTCTGGGCCCGACGACGGGAGCTCTGCGAGGCGATCCAAGAACGTCGGGAGAATCCCGAATACCTCCCCGGGGCCAGCCTCCCGGACCGCCTCCGCGCCACCCACGAGCTCGACCAGGCCCTGTCCGGGGTCGACCTGGTGCTCCTGGTCGTGCCCTCCCATGGGGTCCGGGAGCTGATGCGGCGGGCCGCCTCCCACCTCCCGGAGGACGTGCCCGTGGTGGCTGCGGTCAAGGGGATCGAAAACGAAAGCCTGGCCCTCGTCTCGGAGATCCTCGAGCAGGAGCTGCCCCCGCCGCGGCACCCGCAGCTCGCCTTCCTCGGGGGACCGAGCTTCGCGAAGGAAGTCGCCCGGGGGGTGCCGACGGCGGTCTCCGTCGGCGCCCGCCGACACGAGACGGCGGTGCGGGTGCAGCAGGATCTCAACACGGAACGCTTTCGTGTCTACACGACGGACGACGTGGTCGGCATCGAGCTCGGGGGGGCCCTCAAGAACGTGGTCGCCATCGCCGCCGGCATCGCCGATGGGCTCGGCTTCGGGCACAACACCCGGGCCGCCCTCATCACCCGGGGGCTCGCCGAGATCGGTCGCCTGGCCATCGCCCGGGGGGCCGATGCGATGACCCTGGCCGGCCTCGGAGGCATGGGCGACCTGGTGCTCACCTGCACCGGCGACCTGTCCCGGAATCGAAGCGTCGGCCTCGAGCTCGGCCGGGGGAAGACCCTCCAAGAAGTGCTCGGCGGCATGAACATGGTCGCCGAGGGGGTCAAGACGGCCCGCAGCGTCTACGAGCTCGCCGAGCGCGAGGGCGTCGACATGCCCATCGCGACCGAGGTCTATCGGGTGCTCTACGAGGACAAGTCCCCGATGGAGGCGGTGGTGTCCCTGATGACCCGGCCCCTCAAGGCCGAGCGGCACTGACCACGACCCGGGCGACCCGTGCTCCGCTATCGCTTCGTCTACTGGCTGCTGGTCCCGGCGATCCTGACCGCCGCAGGGGTGCTCGTCTGGTTCGCCTCCCGGTCCGCCTCCCAGTACGCCCGCCTCGGTGAGCGCACGATCCTCGAATCGACGCTCCTCCTGGTGAAGGAAAAGGTCGACCAGGTGGACCGCAGCCTCGTCGCCGCCGACAACGCCGTCTTCGCCACCGTCGACCTGGATCGGCCGGAGGACATCTCGGACCGCTGGCCTCGCGCCCCGGAAGAAGTCGCCGGAACGGTCAGCGACCTGGTCATCCTCGACGAAAACGGCAGCGTGCTCGCCCACGCCGGGGAGGAGGACGAGGCCGGTCGGGAGGCCTTCCGCAAGGTGCTCCTCGAGCGCATCCTCCCGGACCTCGAGCTCGAACGGCGTCGCCCGAACCGGCTCAAGCATCTGCACCGGACCTACGCCGGCCAGAGCTACCTGCTGAGCTACGAGGCCCGGGTGCATCGCGGGCGGCGCCACTATCTCCTGGCCCACCACGATACGGGGCGGATCCGTGCCGAGCTGGCGGAGCTCTTCGCCACCGACGAAGGCAAGCGTCGCTACAACATCGTCGACGAGGACAATCGGCGGGTCTACGGCCCGAGCCTCGCCGGCGCCGGCGACTACCTGGTCGGGGCGCGGTTTCCGACCACCCTCTACGGCTGGCGGCTCCAGGTGGCGCCCAAGCAGGCACCGCTTCTCGAAAGCCAGGGGCGCTCCCGTCGGATCAACGAAGTCGCCCTGGTGGCGACGGCGATCGTCGTGCTCCTCCTCGGGGTGAGCTTCGTCCTCTACGCCACGCACAAGGAGCGGACGGTCAACGCCCTCAAGGCGGACTTCGTCGCCAACGTCTCCCACGAGCTCCGGACGCCCCTCTCCGTCATTCGGATGTTCGCCGAGATGCTGGCGAGCCAGCGCGTCCGCAACGAGGAGAAGCGGGACCAGTACGTCGGGATCATCTGCCGGGAATCGGAGCGGCTGAGCGCCCTGGTGGACAACGTCCTCGACTTCGCCGCCCTCGAAAGCGGGCGCCGCACCTTCGAGCTCCGGCCGGGGGATCTCTGGTCGGCGGTGGCTCGGGCGACGGAGACCTTCGCCCAGCGGGGGGACGCCCGCTCCGTCCGGCTGCTGCCCCCGGAAGGCCCCCTCCCGCCGGTCCGCCTGGACGAGCAGGCGATCGTCCTCGCCACGGTGAATCTCTTGGACAACGCCGCCAAGTACGGCGATGGCACCCCGATCACGGTCACCGTCGCCCGCCGCCGCCATCGCCTCGAGGTGGTCGTGCGGGACCAGGGGCCGGGCATCCCCGGGGAGGACCTGCGCCGGGTCTTCGACCGCTTCTACCGAAGCCGTCGGGACGGCGACGTGCGGGGCTCGGGGATCGGTCTTTCGCTGGTCCGCTTCATCGCCGAGGCCCACGGCGGTCACGCCTGGGCCGAGAACGCCCCGGACGGCGGCGCTCGGGTGGCCTTCGACCTCCCGGTCCTCCGGGCGCGGGAGCCCGTCGAGGACAGCCGCCCCCAGCCGGCGCCGTCCCCCGGGGAGCAGGCTCCGGTCGAGGCTTGACCCTCTCCCCCCGGACCACCCAGGCTCCGCTCCGGACGATGCCCGACGAGGAACCCCGCGCGATTCTGCTGGTCGAAGACGACCCGGCGCTGGCCCTCGGCCTCTGCGACACCCTCGAGTTCGAAGGCTACCGACCGCTCCACGCGCGAACGGGACGAGACGGCTTGGACGTCGCCCGACGGGACCGTCCGGACTGCATCCTGCTCGACCTCATGCTGCCGGACGTCAACGGCTACCAGGTCTGCCAGGAGATCCGGCGCTTCGATGCCACCGTCCCGATCGTGATCCTCACCGCCCGGGGCCAGGAGGCGGACAAGATCCGCGGCCTCGACGCGGGCGCCGACGATTACGTGACCAAGCCGTTTTCCGTCGGCGAGCTGGTCGCCCGAATCCGAGCGATCCTCCGGCGAAGCCAGCGGATGGTGGCCCCCGGGGCCGTCGAGGAGCCCTTCGCCGTCGGCGAGGCCACCATCGACCCGATGGCGCAGACGGTCACCCGCGGATGGGAGACCTTTCCCCTGACCCATTTCGAGACCGAGCTCCTCAAGCTGCTCTACGAGCGGGCGGGTCAGCCGGTCAGCCGGGACGAGATCCTCGACCGGGTCTGGGGCGTGGAAGCCACCCCGACCAACCGCACCGTCGACAACGCCGTGGTGAAGCTTCGGCGGAAGCTCGAGCCCGAAGCGGACCGACCACGGTACATCCTGACCGTCTACGGGGTGGGCTACAAGCTCGTGGTCGGCTGAAGGCGACGACCCGGCTTCGTTTTTCGCCGCCGTTTGATAGGGTCGCGGGTCGATGTCTCGCCCCCTTCCCTTCCACCTCGCCACCTGGGCCACCATCCTCGCCGGGGCTGGGGGCTGCGCCGACGGGGCGCTCGTCGTCGATCAGACCCGCCTCGCCATCCGGGACCCGGACGGGGTCGTCGACCAGGTCGACGGAGTCCTCCAGCTCCTGGTGCTCCCGGGCGCCAACCACGTCTGCTTTCCACCAGCAGGGGTGCTCGACCCGCCGCCGCCGGTGGACGAGCCGGTGACGGGCTTCATCCGGGACACGGTGCTGCCCCTCGACGGGCAGGCAGAGGTGTCCGTCCCCCCGGGGGAGCTGTCGATCCTGCTCCGAGGCCGGGACGCCGGGGGGGCCCTGGTCGCCACCGGCTGCGAGGACGTGACCTTGTCGCCGGGGGAGACCCGGACCGTCGGCATCACCATCCGCCGCGCGGTGGCCACCGGCGTCTGCGGGAACGGCACGATCGAGGTCGGCGAGTCCTGCGACGACGGGGACGACCCGGACCGACGGCTCACCGCAGGGGATGGCTGCGATGCCCTCTGTCAGACCGAGCCCTTCCAGCCCGAGACGACGCCGGCCGCTGCCGCCGGGGGGCGGGAAGGCGCGCCCGCCGCCGCCTGGCCGGCGGAAGGGCCCCTCATCGCCAGCTGGCACGTGACCTCCGGCACCCGAAACATCCGCCTGCGCCAGTTCGACGCCCTTGGCGGAACCGACGGCGTCAGCTCGGGGTTGCTGGTAGCCCGGGACCTCGAGGCGCGAGCCGGCAATCAGGTGGACGTCGCCCTCGGCGCCCGGGGCGACCGGCTCGTCGCCGCCTGGACCGACCTGGCGGGGGAGGACGGCGGCGACGTCCGCTTCCAGAGCCTGACGGTGGCCTCCCTGCGCCCGGAGGCCCCGGAGAGCCAGCGCGCGACCGCCTCGGGAGCGCAGGAGCAGGGGGCGCCGACCCTGGCCCTCGGGGAGGGCGGCCGCGCCCTCGTCGTCTTCGAAGACGAAGGCTCCCCCACCGGCCTGTCCGGGCGCCTGTTCGATGCTGCGGACGCCTCCCCGGTGGGGGCGATGGCCTTTCCCGTCGGCACCGGCACCGGGAACCGGGCCCCCGCCC
>DAPKRP010001050.1:0-6693 GCA_031800515.1 Polyangiaceae bacterium LLY-WYZ-14_1
CGGGCGGCGAGAGCCGGGCTTCGGGGGGTCCTTGGCGTCCGGCGCCACCAGGTCGTCGGTCACGGTGCGACCTCGCTCCGCGAGGGCGCGGCGGGGGACGGCGGAGAGGGCGTCCGCCAGGGCGTCCAGCAGCGGCGGCGCGAGGTCCTTGGGGCGGTCGTCCGGATGCACCCCGGCCTCGAAGAGGATCTCGGACCGCAGGTAGTTGCCCAGGCCGGCGACGAAGGACTGGTCGAGGAGCAGGCCGCCGAGGGCGCGGCCCGAGAACCGCCGGTCCGACAGGCGCTGCCGCAGGTCGGCGACGGTGGTCTCCGGGGCGAGAGCATCGGGACCGATGCGGCCTAGATAGGGATGGTCGCCGAGGCCGTCGGCGGGAAGCACCCGAATGTCCGACGCGCTGTAGAGCAGGGCGGCCTTCCGGTCGTTCTCCAAGAGGAGGCGGAGCTGGCGCCGGGTGTCCGGTCGCTCCCCCGCGTCGACCAGATACCAGCGACCGTAGAGGTTGTTGTGGGTGACGATGACCCGCTCGACCTCGGGAAAGGAGACCAGGATCGCTTTGCCCCGAGCTTCGACGGCGCCGACAGGGCTGCCCCGGAGGACGTTGGCGTCCGCCTCGAGGTGCTCGAAGGCGAACCAGACCTCCTGCGCCGGCCGGCCCGCCAGGGCGGCGTCGAGGCGTCGGGCATCGCGCCAGGTCTCGGGACCCTCCGGCATCAGGTGCTGGCTGGGGTCGGCGAGGTGGCGGGGCGAGCATGCGAACCGCTCAAACGACCGTTCTTGGCTACGGCCGATCGGCGGGAAGAACGTGTTATGGCGACGCCATGCTCGGACCGAACTGGCGACGTCTCGATCTCGGCCTGCTGATCCTCCGGGTCGGCGTGGGCATCAGCTTCATGCACCACGGCTGGCCCAAGATGTTCGGGGGCCCGGACCGCTGGGCGAGCCTGGGCGGCGTGATGGAGAACGTGGGCATCACGTTCCTGCCGACCCTCTGGGGGTTCATGGCGGCCTTCTCGGAGCTCATCGGCGGTCTATGCTTCGTCCTCGGCCTGTTCTTTCGCCCGGCCTGCGTTCTGTTGACGCTGACGATGATCGTCGCCGCGATCAGCCACTTCGCGAAGGGCGACTCCTACACCGTCGGCAGCCACGCGGTGGAAGCAGCGGTGCTCTTCGTCTCCATGTTCCTGATCGGCCCTGGCGGCTACGGGGTCGACGTGCGCCTCCGGAGCCGGCGAACGGGCTGACCGAGGCGACGCCAGACGATCAGGCCCAAGAGCGACAAGGTCAGGGCCCCGAGCAGGGCGAGCCCCGGCTCTCCGACGGTGATCCGGGAGCCCCCCAGGACGAGCCGCTGGGGCACCAGGGCCAGGCGGCTCACGGCGGCGAGGAACAGGGTGGACGCCAGGACCGAGCCGCTCCGCTCCCGCACCACGGACAGCCAGACGCCCAGGGCGACGGCGCTCGCCATGCGCAGCGTCGACGTCGCGAGGGGGGCCGCCGGGAAGCCGGGGCCGACGGCATCGAGGGGGATGAGCCAGAGGCCCCAGGCGAGCCCGACCACGACCCCCCGGCGGTAGACGTCGATGCCGGGTCGGAGCTCGCCGAGCACGTGATGGGCGAAGCCTCGCCAGGCGAGCTCCGCCGGCACCAGGAGCAGCGCCTGAAAAAGGAGCCCACCGAGGGACAGGGCCCCGGCGAGGACGAAGAACAGCGGGGAGGCGCCGAGCCCGGAGGCTTCCTCGGCGAGCTCCGGCACCCGGGCGTCCGGCAGCCCCCGGAGCTCCGCCTCCCGGGCGGCATACTGGTCGACGGTGGTGACCAGGGAGGTGCCCGGCTCGAGGAGGGCCAAGGCCAAGGCCAGCCCGCCGATGGCGAGGGGGACCAGGAGGGCCACCGCCCATCCTGCGTTCGGCCGGAACCGCAGACCCAGGGGGCCGACCACCGGCGCCTGGGCCAGCGCCCCCTGTACCCCCAGCGCCGCCAGGAGCGCGGGCATCCCGTAGAGCACTCGGAAGGCGGCGATGAGGGCGGCCTGCTGCTCTTCCGGCGCAGCGGGGATGGCCACCCGGGCCAGGGCGAACAACCCCGCCGCGCCCGCGGCGGTGATCCCCAGGAAGAGTCCGAGCTTGCGACCCGGCGCCATGCCCCGCGCTTCCGGCCGAGCGTCCGGCGGATGGTCCCGGGTCCCGGTCACGACATGCGTCGGTTTCGCCAGACGCTCATCTCCGCCTCGTGGCGGGCGGCGGCCTGCCGCTGGAGCCGGACGAGCTCGCCGTAGGTCCGGGGCATGCGGTCCGAGAGCGCCAGGAGTACCCGACCCGTCGCCTCGGCGTCGCCGGCGGCTCGGTGGGCCTGGACCAGCTCGACGCCGAGCCGCTCGCAGACGTCGCCGAGCTTGTGGCTCTTTTCGTCCGGCCCGAGCTCCCGGCTCCAGACGAGGGGGTCGATCCAGTCCACCTTGGGACGGAAGGCGGGGGGCTCGTCGCCGCTGCCGAGGCCCAGCCGGGCGAGCTCGGCGTCGAGGAACCGCCGGTCGAAGCCCGCGTTGTAGGCCACCGGGATGCGTCCGGCCAGGAGCTCCCGGAGCTCGGCGGCGATCCCTTCGAAGGGGGGCGCGCTGGCGAGCTCTTCGTCGGTGATCCCGTGGACCGACCGGGCCTCTTCCGGGACCGGCATGCCCGGGTTGACCAGGAAGTTGTGCCGCGCCGAGATCATGCCGGCGTCGAGAAAGACCACGCCGACCTCGATCACCCGGTCGACGGTGGGGTCGAGGCCGGTCGTCTCGAAGTCGACCACGGCCATGGGCTGGGTGGCCCAGGCGCTTCCGGCGACGAGCTCTTCGGCGACCCCCTCGACGTTGCGGACCGCCTTGGCGAGGAGGTCGGCGATCCCCGGGTAGAAGCGCCCGGTGGGGAAGCAGCTTCCGATGGTGGTCTGCTGGCCGCGCATCCGTCAGGACCCCTCCGGGTCGCCGGACCCTATCACGCCGGATCGGCTGGCGGGGAACCCCCGGTCTTCCACCGGGAGGTCCCCTGTGGAGGGTGATCCCGGCCCGAGGACGTGGACGACTACGCGTACGTGCACGTGCACGTGCACGTAGACGCGGACGTGCCCGGCGGGACTGGGGCTTCGGCCCGTCCCGTTGAAGACACGCTGAGCGTCATGACCGTTACCATAGGGTCCCCCGTCGCTGCGCGTCCGCTGGCCCTCGGGACGCGACGGGCCTGCTCGCTCCGTCGCCGGCGGAAGGCGGCGGCGTGCCCGCTCGGAGAACGATGACCGAACCTGCGTCGGACCAGCGTGCGCCCTCGGACCCCCGCCCCCCGGGCGGATACCGGGGCCGTCTCGCCCCGTCGCCTACTGGCGCGCTCCACCTCGGCCACGCCCGCACCTCCCTGGTCGCCTGGCTGCGGGCGCGGCAGGCCGGCGGGACCCTCATCCTGCGCATCGAGGACCTCGACGGGCCGCGAACCGTCTCCGGGGCCGAGGCCGGGTTCCAGCGGGACCTCGCCTGGCTCGGCCTGGACTGGGACGAAGGTCCGGACCGGGGCGGCCCGGCGGGACCCTACCGCCAATCCGAGCGAGGCGAGCGCTACCGGGAGGCGGTCCGCCAGCTCGAGGCCCGGCGTCGCGTCTTCCCCTGCACCTGCAGCCGGAAGGAGGTGGCGCGGGTGGCGAGCGCGCCCCACGGCTTCGAGGAGCTCGGCGTCGCCTATCCGGGGACCTGCCGGGACCGCCCGAGCCACCCAGGGCGCACACCCGCCTGGCGATTCCGCTTCGACCCGCCGGCCCCCCCCTTCGTCGACGGGCTGCATGGCTCGGTGTCCATCCCCGAGGCGGCGAGCGACTTCGTCGTGGAGCGGGCCGACGGGGTCTTCGCCTATCAGCTCGCCGTCGTCGTCGACGACGAGGCGATGGGGGTCACGGAGGTGGTCCGGGGGGACGACCTGCTGTCGTCGACGCCGCGGCAGCTCGCCCTCTACGAGGCCCTGGGGTGGTCCCCGCCCGCGTTCTTTCACCTTCCCTTGGTCGTCGACGCCGGCACGGGGGAGCGCTTGTCGAAACGGCATCGTTCCGAGGGGGTCGCCGCCCTACGGGAGGCGGGGCGCCGGCCCGAGGAGATCGTCGGCCGCCTCGCCCGAAGCCTCGGCATGGCCGAGGTCGATGCGGCCCGACCCGCCGAGCTCCTCCCCGGGTTCGACGCATCCCGCATCCCCCTCTCGCCGGTCGCCGTGCCCGCCGGCAGCCGCCCACCCGGCTGACCCGGGGCATCACCGTCTTCGGGCCGGTCGCCCCGGTCTGCATCTTCACGGCGGCCCTGGCACCCCAAGCGAGCCCGGCCGAACGGACCGATCAGAACTTCCCGGAGACGGTCAGGAAGGTCATCTTGTCGTTGGTCTCCCGGAGGCGGCTCGAGAGGATCTTCACCACGTTCCAGAGGATCTCGTAGGCCAGCTCTTTGTCGAGGAAGAGCAGGTCTTCGACCGCGTCCTTTTCGATCACGAGGAGCCGGCAAGCTTCGTGGACCCGGGCGTCGGCGCTCCGGGGGGATTCGTCGACCAGGGACATCTCACCGAAGGCGTCCCCGGGACCCAGGATCGCCAGGGCTTCTTCTCCCATGCCGTTGAGCTGGCGGCTGATCCGGACCTTGCCTTCCCGGATCAGATAGAGCTCACCGCCCCGGTCACCCTCCCGGAAGACGATGTCCCCTCGGCCCCGGCGTTCCTCCCGAGCGATGCTGGCGATCCGCTCGAGGCCTTCCTGGGCGATGCCCTCGAACAGGTGGATGCGCCCCAGGGCATCGACGACGTCCGGTTCCATGCCGCCGGAGAGCTTAGCAGGGGCCGTGCCCGACCCGGAAAGATGTGGGCTTCCCAGGGCGGCGAAGATGCTCGGTCAGCTGAGGCCGTGCTCGGCCAGCCAGCGCTCCGCGGAGATCGCAGCCATACAGCCGGTGCCGGCGGCGGTGACCGCCTGGCGCCAGATCTTGTCCTGGCAATCGCCGGCGGCGAACACCCCGGGAAGCTTCGTCTCCACCGTGCCGGGCTTGGTCAGGAGATAGCCCTGGTCGTCCATGTCGAGCCAGTCGCCGAAGATCGCCGTGTTCGGGGTGTGGCCGATGGCGATGAAGAGCCCTTCGAAGGGCTTCTCGTACTCCTCGCCGGTCTTCAGGTTCTTGAGCCGCAGTCCCGTGACGGTGCCCTTGGCGACGTCGAGCACGTCCGTGACCTGGGTGCTCCAGAGGAAGTCGATGCGTGGGTGCTCCATCGCCCGCTGCTGCATGATCTTCGACGCCCGCAGCTCGTCCCGCCGATGGATCACGGTGACGGATGCGCAGAGCCCGGCGAGGTAGAGCGCCTCTTCCATGGCGGTGTCCCCGCCGCCCACCACGGCGACGTGCTGGCCTTTGAAGAAGAAGCCGTCGCAGGTGGCGCAGGCGCTGACGCCCCGGTTGGCGAGCTTTTCCTCGTTTTCGAGACCGAGCCACTTGGCCTTGGCCCCGGTGGTGATGATGACGCTGTGGGCTCGGTACTCTTCGTTGGACGCCCAGAGCCGGTACGGCCGCTCGGAGAAATCCACCCGGTCGACGTCCGCGGTGATGATCCGCGTTCCGAAGCGTTCCGACTGCTTCTTGAAGAGCGTCATCATCTCCGGGCCCTGGATCCCGTCCGGGAAGCCCGGGTAGTTCTCCACGTCGGTCGTGATCATGAGCTGACCGCCGGGGATCCCGCCGGTGACCATGCCTTCGATCATCAGCGGCTCGAGGTTCGCCCGGGCGGCGTAGACCGCTGCGGTGTGGCCGGCGGGGCCGGAGCCGACGATGATGACCTTTTCCGTCTTCATGGCCCACAACCTATGGCTCGATGGGCCCGCTGCCAACGCGATCGAGCCCACCGGGGCCCCTGGTCGACCTCTTCCCGGGACGCCTGGGGGGGTGGTTTCCCGGCCCGGCTCATCCGTAGTACTGTAGGGTTTGAAAAGAACGGCCAGTCGGTCGGCGTCCCTTTCCGACGGAAACACGCGGCGGCCGACTCGGCCTCCACCTCCGGCGGGAAGGACCGACAGATGTACGAAGCGCTCGACATCGCCGAAGGGCTGCTGCAGCTCGACCCGGTGCGCACCTACCCCCAGCGGGGGGCGGCCCTGGTCGCCCGCCTGGCCCGAGCGCGCTCGTTCCGCCTGGTGACGGACGACGGCGCCGAGCATGTCGGCTTCGTACCCGAGGCCGGGCCAGAGGACGTTCCGGATCGAGAGGCGGAGCCGTCGGCCTCCCTCAACCTGCGCAGCGGCCGGGTCGGCCTCGGCACCCTGCACATCTACGGGCAGCGCGGAGACGGCCGGCTCGCCCCCCACGACCTTCGCCTCGCTCGTTGGGGGGCCCGGATGCTGGCCCGGGGGATGCTCTACGCCCGCCGCCTCGCTCACGAAGGAGGGCGCCGAGGCGGCGAGCAGGTGGGGGACGCCCTCGCCCGGGCGCCCCTGACCCCACGGGAACGGGACGTGGTGGGGCTGCTGGTGGCCGGGTGCTCGACGCGCGAGATCGCCCGGCGCACCCACCTGACCGTCGCCACCGTGAACACCTATCTGAAGCGCATCTTCTCCAAGATCGGTGTGCACTCCCGGGTCGAGCTCGTGGCGCGCATGGCCGGTACGGACGGCCGCGGCGAGAACCACCAAAACGATCTCGAGGAC